>DATMRM010000383.1:0-2120 GCA_035566155.1 Steroidobacteraceae bacterium
GGATTGGAGATGCAATTGCCCGCAGCCGGCGCAGTTGCGGTACGTATAATGCAGCATGGAAGCGTTCATCCGCGGCCTGCCCAAGGCGGAACTGCACCTGCATCTGGAAGGCACTCTGGAACCCGCGCTGGCGCTGCGGCTTGCCCGCAAACACCGTATCGAGCTGCCTCATTCCACCATTGCAGAACTGCAGCATTCCTATCAGTTCACCGATCTGCAGTCGTTCCTGGACATCTACCTGGCGGCATCCAAAGTTCTGCGCGATGAAGATGACTTCCACGCACTGACCTCGGCCTATCTGCGGCGCGCGCACAGCCAGGGGATCGTGCACGTCGAGGTGTTTTTCGATCCTCAAAGCCACACTGAGCGCGACATCGCATTCGTCACGGTGCTCGGCGGCATTCGCCGCGCTCTGTTGCAAGGGGAACGGGAGTTCGGAATCTCTCACCGCCTGATTCTGTGTTTCCTGCGCCACCTTAGCGCCGCCGAGGCGATGCGCACGCTGGAGCAAGCGCTGCCGCACAAGGCGATGATCGCGGCCGTGGGACTGGATTCGACCGAGAGCGGCCATCCACCGGCCAAGTTCGCCGATGTATTCGAACGCGCACGAGGCGAGGGATTGCTCGCGGTCGCGCACGCTGGCGAGGAGGGTCCGGCGAGCTACGTGCGCGACGCGCTCGACCTGCTCAAGGTGCAGCGTATCGACCACGGCGTGCGCTGCGAAGAGGATCCTCAGCTGGTGGACCGTCTGCTGCGCGAGCGCATCCCGCTGACGATGTGCCCGCTGTCCAACGTCAGACTCAAGGTGTTCCCGCGCGTTGCCGATCACAACATCCGCCGGCTGTTGCAGCGGGGACTGTGCGTCACGATCAACTCGGATGACCCCGCCTACTTCGGCGGCTATCTGAACGAGAACTATCTGGCGGTCCAGCAGCAACTGGGTGCCACCCCCGACGAACTGGTGCAGCTGGCGCGCAATTCGTTCGAAGCCTCCTTCCTTCCAACGCCGCAGAAGAGCCGCTGGCTGCGCGCGATCGACGACTACGTGCGGCGCACACCGGTCCAGTGATCTCATCCGCGCTGCTTTGACATTCGGTAAGTTTATAATTACCGTAAGCCATGACTTACGAGACAGCCTTGCAGTGCCTGAGTGACTCCACGCGCCGGCGGGTATTCGAGCGGCTGCGCGCGGGACCGCAATCCGTCGGAGCGCTCGCAAAGGGAATGCCGGTCAGCCGTCCGGCCGTCTCCCAGCATCTGAAGGCGCTGAAGGAGGCGGGACTTGTGAGCGATCGGGCCGAAGGCGCGCGGCGCGTCTACTACATCGATCCCAATGGCCTGGGTCCCCTGCGCCGCTGGATCGACGAGTTCCGGGACGACGCCCTGCAATCATTCAAACGCCAAGTCGAGGCAGCGAACCCGACCGCCGGGAGGAAGCGAGCGTGATGACGAACCCGCCTGAGCGGCGCTGCACGCGGATGTGGCGCTGCGCGCCGGCCGCAGCCCGTGGCAGAATGCGGGCATGAAATACTTGCACACGATGGTCCGTGTGACCGACCTCGCCGCCTCCTGCAGATTCTACTGTGATGCACTCGGACTGCATGAAGTCCGGCGCAAGGAAGTCGAAAAAGGACGCTTCACGCTGGTATTTCTCGCCGCACCCGGCGACGAAGAAGCGCAGGTCGAACTGACCTACAACTGGGATCCGGAGAATTACTCGGGCGGCCGCAACTTCGGCCATCTCGCCTACGAGGTCGAAGACATCTACGCGACCTGCCGCCGACTGATCGAGCGCGGTATCACGATCAACCGCCCTCCGCGCGATGGTCACATGGCGTTCGTTCGATCGCCGGATCAGATTTCGATCGAGCTGCTGCAAAAGGGTGGCGCGCTGACGCCGGCAGAGCCCTGGGTATCGATGCCGAATGTCGGGGTGTGGTAGTCGCGCACTAACGGCACTGCTCGACCGCAGTGCGGGCAAGATCGGCCGGATAGAGCGCGCTGAACTTGCGCATCACGCCGTTGGTCCATCCGAATCCGTCCTGCGTCGGATACTCTCCACCGCTGCCACTGTGGCCGACGGTCGCGACGTCGTACTTTTCCACCAGCTTGCCGCTCTC
>DATMRM010000384.1:0-7525 GCA_035566155.1 Steroidobacteraceae bacterium
GACGAGTTCGTCCTTGGAGGCGAAATTCCGATAGAAACTCATCTTGTTGGTGCCGGCCTCGCTGGCGATCGCGTCCACGCCCACCGCCCGAATGCCATGCCGATAGAACAGCTCGCATGCGGTGTCGAAAATGCGATCGCGCACGCGCGGCTTGGCGTGGCTGCCGGCGTTCTGGAACGCGCTCGAGGCGGCGTCTTCCCTGCTCGTCATATCGTCATGGCTCCTCGGCGATCGTGGCCAGTATTGACATTCGACGTGACCGATCGGTAACATCGCGCCCAGATGTGACTGAACGGTAACTCACGGCGCCTAGAATGAACCTTCGACGCGCCTCGGTCAAGCGGTTCAGCTCATTGAGTATCAACGAATTTTCCGGGAGCCCCTATGTCCTTGCGAAGCATTTCCTCCAAAGCCTCCTCGATCGCACTGCTCGGTATCGCTGCCGCCGTGCTCAGTGCCTGTGGCCACAGTCAGGCGGCCGTGCCCGCCGCCAGCCTCACACTGCCGCAGGTCACGGTCGCGCCGGTGCTGGTGCAACCGCTGCGTCACTGGCATGACCTCACCGGCACGCTGCAGGCGGTGGACACGGTGGAAGTTCATCCACGGGTCAGCGGTTACATCAACAGCGTGCACTTTGTGGAAGGTGCGCAGGTCGCGAAAGGCGAGCTGCTGTTTCAGATCGATCCGCGTCCGTTTCAGTTCGAGGTCGAGCGCCTGCGCGCCGAAGTCGAGCGCGCACGTTCGCACCTTGAGCTGACGCGCGCCGATCACGCCCGCGCCGAACGGCTGATATCGCAGAATGCGATTGCTCGTGAGGAATACGAGCAGCTCAGCTCCGCCGAGACCGAAGCCACCGCGGCGCTGGCGGCCACCCAGGCACAGTTCGATGCCGCGCGCCTCAACCTGGAATTCACCCAGGTGCGCTCGCCGATCAACGGGCGCGCCTCGCGGGCACTCATCACGCCGGGAAACCTGGTCTCCAACGCCAGCGCGCTGACCACGGTCGTCAGTGATGATCCGATCTACGCCTACTTCGACGCGGATGAGGCGACCTATCTGACCTTCACACAGCGCGCAGCGGCCCATTCCGGCCATGACGCCTCCTCGCGCTCAGCTCCGGTCTACATGGGACTGGTGGGTGAGGACGGCTATCCGCATCAGGGTCGGCTCGATTTCCTGGACAACCAGATCGACTCCCGCAGCGGTACGATCCGGGCGCGCGCAGTGTTTGACAACCGGGATGGCCACTTCACGCCGGGACTGTTTGCCCGCATCAAGCTGGTGTCGGCCGACAGCTATCAGGCGGTGCTGGTGGATGATCGCGCGATCGGCACCGATCTCGACAAGAAGTACGTGCTGGTGCTGCAGCCGGATCATTCGGTGGCCTATCGTCCGGTGCAGCTCGGTCCGGATATCGACGGACTGCGGGTCGTGCAGAGCGGACTGGCGGCCGGTGACGTAATCGTCGTCAACGGACTGCAGCACGTCACACCCGGCGCCAAGGTGCAGCCGAGCGTCGCGCGCATGCAGGGCAACCGGGAGGCTTTGGGCCAGGTCGCCGCGAGCGATCCGGTCGAAACACCGCCCGCGCGTCCCGACGGCTCGATGCTCGCCGTTGCCCGGAGAGCAAGATGAACATCTCGCGCTTCTTCATCGAGCGGCCGATCTTCGCCGCGATGCTCTCGGGCCTGATCCTGCTGGGCGGGCTGATCGCCCTGCCCGGCCTGCCGATCAGCGAGTATCCGGAAGTCGTCCCCCCGACCGTGGTGGTGAACGCGCAGTACCCCGGTGCCAATCCGAGCACGATTGCCGAGACGGTGGCCTCGCCGCTGGAACAATCGATCACTGGCGTCGAGGACATGCTCTATCAGTACTCGCAGGCGACCTCGGATGGCCGCATGAGGCTGACGGTGACGTTCAAGCTCGGCGCCGACGTCGACAAGGCGCAGGTGCAGGTGCAGAACCGGGTCGCGCAGGCGCTGCCGAAGCTGCCGCAGGAAGTGCAGCGGCTGGGCGTCACCACCAATAAGTCCTCACCGGATATCACGCTCGCGGTGTTCGTGTATTCGCCCGACGCTCGCTATGACCAGACCTATCTGGCGAACTACGTGGCGCTTCACATCCAGGATGAGCTGTCACGACTCGACGGTGTCGGGGACGTCCAGCGCTTTGGCGGCGGCGACTACTCGATGCGGGTATGGCTCGATCCGGATGCCGTGGCCGCGCGCAACATGACTGCGGGCGATGTGGTGGCGGCGATTCGCGAACAGAACGTCCAGGTCGCGGCCGGCCAGCTCGGTGCGCCCCCGGTCGGGGACGCGGCCAACTTTCAGCTCGCGATCAACACCAAGGGACGACTGGTCGATGAGCAGGATTTCTCCAACATCATTCTCAAGACCGGCACAGACGGGCAGATCGTGCGGCTGCGCGACGTCGCGCGGGTGGAACTGGGCTCGGACAACTATGTGCTGCGTTCGATGCTCAACAACCGCACGGCGGTCGGCATCCCGATCTTCCAGCGCCCGGGCAGCAACGCCATCAAGGTATCCGATGAAGTGCGCGCCAAGATGGCCGAACTCAGCAAGAGTTTTCCCGCGGGCATCGACTACAACATTGCCTACGATCCGACCGTATTCGTGCGCGGGTCGATCAACGCGGTCGCGCATACGCTGCTCGAGGCGATCGGGCTGGTCGTGATCGTCGTGCTGCTGTTCCTGCAGACCTGGCGCGCCTCGATCATCCCGCTGCTGGCCGTACCGGTGTCGCTGATCGGCACCTTCGCCTTCATGCGCATCTTCGGCTTCGGACTCAATGCGTTGTCGCTGTTCGGCCTGGTGCTGGCGATCGGCATTGTGGTCGATGATGCGATCGTTGTAGTCGAGAACGTGGAGCGCAACATCGGCAATGGCCTCTCGCCGCTCGATGCGACGCGCCAGGCGATGCGCGAAGTCACCGGTCCAATCATCGCCACAGCCCTGGTGCTGTGCGCGGTGTTCGTGCCGACCGCGTTCATCAGCGGCCTGTCGGGCGAGTTCTACAAACAGTTCGCCCTGACGATCGCCATCAGTACGGTGATCTCGGCCTTCAACTCGCTCAGCCTGTCTCCGGCGCTGTCGGCGGTGCTGTTGCGTGCGCACGATGCGCCGCCCGATCGCCTGACGAGCGTGCTCAACGCTGCCTTCGGTTGGCTGTTCCGGCCATTCAACCGCCTATTCACGCGCGCCAGTCACGCCTATGTTGGAGGCGTCGCGCGCGTGATGCGGGTGAGCGCGATTGCACTGTTCGTCTACGGCGGACTGATGGCGCTGACCTATGTGCAGTTCGCACGCACGCCCACCGGCTTTGTCCCCTCACAGGACAAGCAATACCTGGTGGCCTACGCGCAGCTGCCGGATGCGGCCAGTCTCGGGCGCACCGAGGGCGTGATCCGACGGATGACCGACATTGCGCTGGGCACGCCGGGTGTCGAATCGGTCCCGGCATTTCCGGGTCTGTCGATCAACGATTTCACCAACGCGACCAACGCGGGCATCGCCTTCACACCGTTGAATTCTTTTGAAAGCCGTCGCTCGCCTGAGCAGTCAGCCGGCGCCATCGCCGCCAAGCTCAATGCGCAGTACGGCGCGATTCAGGAGGCTCAGATCGCGGTGTTTCCGCCACCGCCGGTGCAGGGCCTGGGCACGATCGGCGGCTTCAAGCTGCAGATCGAGGACCGCGGCAATCTCGGTCCCACGGAACTGTATCGCCAGACACAGAACCTGATCGCCAAAGCGCGCACGCGGCCTGAGCTGGCCGGCCTGTTCTCGAGCTTCCAGGTGAGCGTGCCGCAGGTACAGGTCGATGTCGACCGCGACAAGGCGAAGGTCGCCGACGTCGCGCTGCAGGATCTGTATGACACCATGCAGGTCTACCTGGGCGCGCTCTACGTCAACGACTTCAATCGATTCGGGCGTACCTATCAGGTGAATGCGCAGGCGCAGCCGGGCTTCAGGCTCACGGCCGAGGACATCGGCCGCCTCAAGACCCGCAACCAACGTGGCGACATGATTCCCTTGAGCAGTTTCGTCACCGTGCATGAGAGTGCCGGTCCGGACCGGGTCATGCACTACAACACCTTCCTGTCCGCTGATATCAACGGCGCACCCGCCCCGGGCTACAGCATCGGCCAGGCGCAGAAGGCGATCGAGGAAGTCGCGCGCGCCGATCTGCCGCGTGGCATGACTTTCGAGTGGACTGAACTCACCTATCAGCAGATTCTGGCCGGCAACACCATGGTCTACGTGTTTCCGCTGGTGGTGCTGCTGGTGTTCATCGTGCTGGCGGCGCTCTACGAGTCGCTGAGCCTGCCGCTGGTGGTGATCCTGATCGTGCCGATGGTGCTGTTCAGCGCAATCCTGGGAGTGCAGCTCTCCGGTGGCGACAACAACATCTTCACGCAGATTGGTCTCATCGTGCTGGTCGGTCTGGCCTGCAAGAATGCGATCCTGATCGTCGAGTTCGCAAAGGACCGCGAAGCCGCTGGCGAGAGCATCTGGCAGGCGGTGCTCGATGCCTGCCGGCTGCGTCTGCGGCCGATTCTCATGACCTCGGTCGCATTCATCATGGGAGTGGTGCCCCTGGTGCTATCGCGCGGTGCGGGCGCCGAGATGCGCCATGCGATGGGCGTCGCCGTGTTCTCCGGCATGCTCGGCGTCACGGCATTCGGACTGCTACTGACCCCGGTGTTCTATCTGACCATCAGGAAGCTCACCGCCCGCAGAGCGCGCGCCGTGAAGGCCCTTGCGCTACACCCTGCACCGGGAGGTGCAATATGAATCGCCGGCTGCCTGCGATCGCGTTATGGAGTGGGTTCGTTCTCATGCTGATGGCCGGATGCGCGGTCGGCCCGAACTATCAGCCCCCGGCGCAGGCGGCGATGGTGGCACACAACCTGGATGCCGCGCACTTCTCGGCGACCGCGCCAGCGAGCAATTGGTGGACGCAGTTTCAGGACCCCGAGCTGTCCAGCCTCGAGCGGCGCGCGCTGCAGGCCGATCCCGACGTGCACACGGCGATCGCGCGAGTGAGTGCCGCACGCGCCTCATTCCATGAGGCCGCACTGGACTTCGCTCCGCACCTGCCAATCAACGCCTCCTACAGCCAGTCGAAGGAGCAATACCCGGGACTGAGCACCGAGCGTATCGACATCAGGAGCTATGCGGCCGGATTCGATGCGAGCTGGGAACTGGATCTGTTCGGCCACACGCGCCGCGAAGCGCAGGCCGCTAGCGCGCAGCTGCAGTTCCAGCAAGCCACGCTGCAGGATACGCAGGTGACGGTCGCGGCCGAAGTGGCCCGCAACTACTTCGAGCTGCGCGGCGTACAGCACGAACTGGCCGTGACGCGCGAGAATCTCGATAACGAGCGCGAAGCGCTGCATCTGACGCAGATTCGTTATGACGCGGGTCGCGTCACGGAACTGGATGTAGACAGCGCACAGGCGCGTCTGAAGGCTACCGAGGCCGAGTTGCCGCAACGGGAGGCGCAGCAGAAGGCCTACGGCTATCGCCTGGCCGTGCTCCTGGGCGTGCGACCCGGGGATCTGGATTCAGAACTGGAGAGACAGACCCCTTCGCCAGCGCGCGACACCCCGCTCCCGATCGGGGATGTCTCCAACCTGCTGCGTCACCGGCCCGACGTACGTGCGGCGGAACGCGCTCTGGCGGCCTCCAGCGCACAGGTGGGCGTGGCCACAGCGGAATTGTTCCCGCGCGTGACCTTTGACGGTGTCATCGGCTTTCTGACGGGCGATGCCAGCCAGTTCGGCAAGGCGGCCAGCCGCGCCTGGTCGTATACCCCGACGGTGAGCTGGACCGGGCTGGATTTTCCGACCGCGCAGGCCCGTCTGCGCGCGGCCAAGGCCGACAGCGAGGTCGCACTGGCGGCGTATCAGAAGGCGGTACTCACGGCGCTCGAGGATTTCGAGAATGCGTGCGTCAGCTACCGCACGCAGCAGACGCGGCTGGCGAGCGTGCTCGAGCAGGAACAGGCCTCCCGCCGAGCCGCTGACCTTGCGCAAATACAGTACCGCGAGGGCCGCATCAATTTCCTGGTGCTGCTGGATGCGCAGCGAACGCTGCTGCAGGCGGACGAGGACGTGGCCGCCGCCCAGACCGCCGTCAATACCAGTGCGGTGGCGGTCTACAAAGCACTGGGTGGCATCGGCACGTGACGAGCACCGCCTACCACAGGCGCACGCGCTGCTGCGGTGCCAGGTAGTACGTATCGCCGGCTTTGATCTGCGGGAAAGCGGCGTACCAGCCGTCGTCGTTGCGCACCACACCGTCCACCCGGAACTTCGAGGGACTGTGCGGGTTCGACAGGACGATCCTGCGCGTCAAGCCGTCGCTCCAGATCTCGCGCCAGCTCTGCCCGTACGCGATATAGAAGCGCTGATCGCCGCTGTAGCCGTTGAGCACCGGCGCCGGCTTGCCGCCGAGCGCGATCTGATAGGCCTTGTGAGCAATCACCAGCCCGGCGAGATCGGCGATGTTTTCCCCGAGGGTCAGTCGGCCATTGAGATGCAGACCCGGCAGTGGCTCGTAACTGTCGTATTGCTTCGCGAGTAGTGTGGTGCGCGCATCGAAATCCTTGCGGTCTGTCGGGGTCCACCAATTGTGCAGCCTGCCCGAAGCGTCAAACTTGCTGCCCTGATCGTCAAAGCCATGACTGATCTCGTGACCGATCGTCGCGCCAATTTCGCCGTAGTTGACCGCATCATCCGCATTCGGATCGAAGTACGGAGGCTGCAGAATGCCCGCCGGGAACACAATCTCGTTCAGCGTCGGGTTGTAATAGGCGTTGTTGGTCGGCGGACTCATGAACCACTCGGCCTTGTCCACCGGCAGATCGATGCGGTGAATCTGGCGCTCATGCTCGAACACGTTGGCATTGCGTACATCGCCGATCAGATCATCCCGCCGGATCGAGAGCGCGCTGTAGTCACGCCACTTGTCCGGATAGCCGATCTTCGGATTGAAGGTATGGATCTTCTCGAGCGCTTTCTGTCGCGTGGCCGGCGTCATCCACTGCAGCGTCTTGATGTCTTCCTCGTACGCCTTGAGCAGATTGGCCACCAGCCGCTGGCTTTTGACTTTGGCTTCCGGCGGAAAGTACTGCGCGCAATACAGCTTTCCAAGCGCCTCGCCCATCAGTTCATCCAGCAGATGGATGCCGCGCAAATCGCGTGACAGCTGCTGCTGCTGACCGCCGAGCACCGTCCCATAGAAACCGAAATCGACGTCGTCGATCTGCTTCGACAGATAGTCGGCGTGCGCGTGCAGGTAGTGCAGCGTCAGGTAATCGCGCCAGACGGCCACGGGGGTCTGCGCGAAGATGGCGGCCAACTCTGGAAACGCCGATTTCTCGCTGATGATGAGACTGCGCTCGCCGCGCGGGGTGGTTCGTGAAATGCCGGCGGCGCTGAGCGCCGCATTCCAGGGATACTGCGGCGCCAGCTTCTCCAGCTCGGTGACGCTCACCAGGT
>DATMRM010000385.1:0-4302 GCA_035566155.1 Steroidobacteraceae bacterium
CCACGGCCTCCTGCTCGAGCTGCACCACGCGCGCATCCGCGGCGCCACACAGTTCGCGCAGCCCCTTCAGACGATGCTCGCGCTCGAGCACGCCGGCGTGCACATCACCGCCGCGATTGACGCGCAGCCAGTCGCGCCCAACCCATTCACCGGCCGCAGTGATCAGCGACTCGCCGTTCGGCAGCTGCGAGCGCCGCTGCAGCGCGGCCGCCAGCGACGGCGCGGTATGCACACGCTCCAGGACGTTGAGCGCCGCGTTCGGACCGCGCACCTGCTCGGCCAGCGTTCCGGCGGTGGCCTTCGCACCGGCAGTCAGGTGCTCAAAGAAAGTCAGATGCCCCGTGTCGAGGCCCGGAAGCGAGGATTCGAGTTGCTCGAGCGTGTCCACGCCGACCGCCTCCAGATAGTCTCCGAGCACGGTCTCGACTGCCCGCTCCCAACCCGACTGCACATCGATGGTCTCGGCCAGCCTCGGCCGGGGTGTGCGGCCGAGCGCCGCAAGCCAGGCGCCGATGCGTGGATTCTTTTCGCGCAGCGCGGCTTTTTGCAGCGCCTCGAGCGACATCAGTTCCGAGCGTGCCTGGTCGCGCTCGCGCCGCAGGCGCTCCACGCGTGCATCGGTGCTCTGCTGCGAGGCACGCAGCTGCTGCACCTGATTGAGCGCGGACTCCAGTTCACGGCCGAGCGCATCGGCGGCGCTGCGGGCGGCCGCCTCGCGCTCACTCAAGCCATCGATCGGTGAGTCAGCGTGCTGCGAAGTGAGTGAATCCTGCTCGAGCTCCAGACGATCGGCCTGCGCCCGCAGGCGATGCCACTGGCTCTCGAGCTGTTCGATCCTGGCCGATTCGACCTGCTCGCTTTGACTGGCGGCGCCGAGCTCGCGATTGAAATTCTCCCAGTTCTGCTGCCAGGTGGCCAGTTCCGCCTCTGCATCAGCGAGCGCACCGGCGGAGCTCTGTTCGCTGCCGCGTCGCGCCTCGACCTGTGGCTCCAGCGTGGCAATCTCCGCGCGCAACGCGGCCAGCTGCTGCTCGTCGTGCGCGATCTGCTGCGCGATGGAGGTCAGCGACACATTCACCTGTGCCAGATCGTTGCGTGCCCGCTCGCGCAGCTCGCGCGTGTAACGGATGTTCTCCTCCGCGCGCGTGACCTCGGCTCCCAGCTCGTAGAAACGGCCCTGTACACGCGAGGCCGTATCGCTCAATTCGGTATGGAACTCGCGCTGGCGTTCGATCGCCGCCTCGGCCGAGCGCTGATCGGCCAGGGCCTGCTGCATCGTCAGCTCGCACTCGCGCACCGCGCTGTCCTGCACGGCCGCTCCGCTGTCCAGCTCGCGCAGGCGCAACGCCAGCAGTTCGGCGGTCAGAGTGCGCTCCTGCGCCTTGAGCTCCTGATAACGACGTGCGACGTTGGCCTGACGCTGCAGATGACGGATCTGCTTGTCCACCTCATCACGCAGATCCTGCAGTCGCGCCAGGTTCTCGCGCGTATCGACCATGCGCGACTCGGTCTCGCGGCGCCGCTCCTTATAAAGAGAGATGCCCGCGGCCTCTTCCACGAAGGCGCGCATATCGTCAGCGCGCGCTTCGATGACCCGAGAGATCATGCCCTGCTCGATGATGGCGTAGCTGCGCGAGCCTAGACCCGTGCCGAGGAACAGCTGCGTGATGTCCTTGCGCCGGCAGCGACCGCCGTTGATGAAATAAGCGGAACTGCCATCGCGTGAGACCGCGCGCTTGAGCGAGATCTCGCTGTAGGCGGCGTAAGCACCGCCGATCTTGCCGTCACTGTTGTCGAACACCAGTTCGACCGAGGCATTGCCGACCGGCTTGCGGGCACTCGAGCCGTTGAATACGACGTCGGCCATCGATTCGCCGCGCAGGTGCCGGGCCGACAGTTCGCCCATGACCCAGCGCACGGCATCGATGATGTTGGATTTGCCGCAGCCGTTGGGGCCGACGACACCAGTAAGATTTCCGGGCAGATGAACAGAAGTCGGGTCGACGAAAGATTTGAATCCGGCGAGTCTGACTTTGTTTAGTCGCAATTTACTAGCATCCGGTTCCTGGCAGTCAAGTATCCCTTGGCGAGCTGGCGCGCCGGTAGTGTAGATTAAGATGACAGAT
Organism: Steroidobacteraceae bacterium; assembly: GCA_035566155.1. Taxonomy (GTDB): domain Bacteria; phylum Pseudomonadota; class Gammaproteobacteria; order Steroidobacterales; family Steroidobacteraceae; genus FEN-1191. Next base: position 2,127 of record DATMRM010000385.1, read on the forward strand.
ATTTGAACGCCAATGCCGACTCAGCCTTCAACCGAGATCAAAACCTTTCCCAATCCGACTCCGGAGCGCGACTACACGATCCGGATGCGCATTCCTGAGTTCACCTGCCTGTGTCCGATGACGGGTCAGCCTGACTTCGCCACGCTCGAACTCGAATACGTCCCCGATCGGGCGTGCGTCGAGCTGCTGGCGCTGAAACTCTACATCTGGTCGTTCCGCAACCGGGGCGCTTTCCACGAAGCGGTGACCAACGAGATCCTCAGCCATCTGGCCGACGCCGTCTCGCCTCGCTTCATGCGTCTGAGCGCGGTGTTCAATGTCCGTGGCGGCATCTACACCACGGTCGTTGCAGAACGGCGCGCAGCGGATTGGCGGCCGGCCGAGCCCGTCCGGCTGCCCTAGAGCGCGGTCCCACGCCCCAGGGCGACCCCTGAAGGCGGTAAATTGCTGCCAAGTCAGCATTTTTCTGACTCTGTACAGTCCGATTTGCGTCGGTATAATCGCGCGTTCTTTAAACGACCGGCGAATGTCAGGAGCGATTCGATGGCCGGCAAGAAGCCCGGATCCAAACCGAGCAAAGTGAAAAAACCCCCCAGTGCAAAGGTTGCCCCGCGCAAGGTCGAACCGCGCAAGGCCGCCACCACGGCCAGCAGCCGCAAAGCGGTGGCAGCGACCTCCGTCAAAGCTGAGGTGAAAGGCGCCAGGAAACCCGCTGTCGCGCACGAACACCCGGGCGCGACGGCGGAGCGGCGCACCCCCGAGCGAGCGGAGGCTCCCATTCGCGCGGCGGCGCCTGAGGCGGCGCACCCTGCGAAGGACCCCTCGGTGACTGCCCGTACCCGCGCGCTGCATGAGGCTGAAGAGGCGGAGGCTGAAAGCGAGGGCGGGGAGATCAGCAGCCTGCTGGCCGGACCCCGCAACGTCAAACCGTACGTCGCCAAGCGTGGCGAGCTGTACATGAGCAAGGAACAGCTCACCCACTTCCAGCACATCCTTTCCACCTGGAAACGCGATCTGATGGAGGAAGTGGACCGCACGGTCTCGCACATGAAGGATGAGGCGGCCAATTTCCCCGATCCGAACGACCGGGCCACTCAGGAAGAGGAATTCAGCCTGGAACTGCGCACGCGCGATCGCGAGCGCAAGCTCATCCGCAAGATCGATGAGGCGCTGAAGCGCATCGAGGATGGTACCTACGGCTACTGCCTCGAAACCGGCGAGGAAATCGGCATCAAGCGCCTGGAAGCCCGACCGGTTGCCACGCTGTCGATCGAAGCGCAGGAGCGGCGCGAACGGCGCGAACGTCAGTACGGGGATCGGGACGACCGCTATCGGTAGTCGCAGGCCGGCGCCCACGCCGGCCCGTCAGCTGATCTCCTACCGATTCGAAGCCAGGCACCCCACACGAGGTGTGTGATCGGCTGCCCATTCGACAATACAGTAAATTTGGGTTCCGGCCGCGCTTGCTTGTACTATGCGTCAGGGCTATGAGGGTCTGCGTGCTTTGATCACACGGGGGCTTCCTTATGAGCGAGCTGCGCATCATCAAGAAATATCCCAACCGTCGACTCTACGACACGGTTGAGAGCCGCTATATCACGCTCGACGATGTTCGGCGGCTGGTACTCGGTCGAATCGACTTCTGCGTCATCGACAAGCGCACCCAGCAGGACATCACGCGACCTGTGTTGCTGCAGGTGATTGCCGAGCAGGAACAGCGGAATGGAACGATTCTAAGTCAGGACTTTCTGTCGGAGCTGATCCGCAGTCACGACGTCGGGCTGGAAGGCATGCTCTCGAGCTACCTGGAGCAGAATCTGCGTCTGTTCCTGAGCGAGAAGCCCCCGATCGGCGAACCGGCGGCCGCTGCGAGTCACCTGGCGAATCAGAACTACCAGCGCTGGCACAGTGCGCAGGAAGAGATCTTCCGCACGCTGATGCGAGCGGCCAACGCGACGCCCAGCTAAATCGCCAGCTAAATCGCCCGGCTGATACGCCGCCCGGCCGTGGAGCGGCTAGGCGTCCACGTTGCGCATGGACAGACGCACGCGGCCCTGGCGATCGACTTCCAGGACCTTCACCCGTATCTGATCGCCTTCCTTCAGCTTGTCGGACACGCGCTCGACGCGCTCATCCGAGATCTGCGAGATGTGCACCAGACCGTCGCGCCCGGGGA
>DATMRM010000386.1:0-2765 GCA_035566155.1 Steroidobacteraceae bacterium
GGTGGGTCTGGCATTTCCGTCCGTGGTACAGGGAGGGATTGCGCGCACCGCCGCCAACGTCGACAAGACCTGGATCGGCTGTGCAGGCGGCGCACGACTGTCGCAGCTGATCGGCCGTCCGGTGGTATTCCTCAACGACGCCGATGCGGCCGGTGTCGCCGAGATGTCGGTCGGTGGCGCGGGCGCGGGAGTCAAAGGTGTCGTCATCCTGCTCACGTTCGGTACCGGTATCGGCTCGGCGCTGTTTCTGGACGGGGAACTGGTGCCGAACACCGAACTCGGTCACATGGAGTTTCACGGTCAGGATGCCGAATACACCGCCTCGGCCCGGGTACGCACCGAGGAGCGTCTCGACTGGGCCGCCTGGTGCGCGCGCGTGAACGACTATCTGGCCCGGCTGCACGCACTGTTCTGGCCAGACCTGTTCATTCTCGGAGGATCGATCAGTGAGGACTTCGATCAATACCAGCATCTGCTGAAGAGTCCGACTCCGATCCGGCGTGCAGTCCATGGCGCGCAAGCCGGCGTGATCGGCGCTGCGTTCGCGGCGGCACATCAGACGCAGCGTTAGGCGCTTGGCGTTTCGCAGCAAGCTGCCGCAGGTCGGCACCACGATCTTCACGGTGATGTCGCGCCGCGCAACGGAACTGCAGGCCGTCAATCTGGGCCAAGGCTTCCCGGACTACGACATCGATCCGCGCCTGGCGGAGCTGGTCCATGAGGCCATGCTTCAGGGGCACAATCAGTACGCGCCGATGCCGGGAATGCCTCAGCTGCTACGCGCGATCGCCGCCAAGCTCGAGCGCAGCTATGGCGTGCAGGTCGATCCGGAGCGGGAAATCACCGTGACGCTGGGTGCGACCGAGGCCATCTACTCCGCTGTCCAGGCTTTGGTGGCACCCGGGGATGAAGCGCTGGTATTCGATCCCTGCTACGACTCCTACGAGCCGGCGATCCAGTGCTCGGGCGCCGCCTGCATTCACGTGCCGCTGCAGCCACCGCAGTTTCGCTATGACTGGGAGCGCCTCAAAGCCGCGCTCACACCGCGTACGCGTCTGCTGATCATCAACTCTCCCCACAATCCGGCCTGTACCTGCATGACGGCACAGGATCTGTCAAGGCTTGCGGAGCTGTTGCGTGACCGCGGGATCTACCTGATCTCCGATGAGGTTTACGAACACATCGTGTTCGACGGTCGCAAGCATCAGAGCGTACTGAGTTCGCCGGAACTGCGTGCCCGCAGCGTCGCGGTCTATTCGTTCGGTAAGACACTGAGTGCCACGGGCATCCGTGTGGGCTACGCGGTGGCGCCTGCGGGGCTCACCACCGAGCTGAGAAAGGTGCACCAGTTCAATACCTTCACCATCGCCACCGCGCTGCAGGTCGCGATCGCGCGCTATCTCGATGAGCGTCCCGACACCGGGCTCGGGCTGTCCGGATTTTTTGCCGCCAAGCGCGATCGCCTGATCGCGGCGCTGCGTGGCACGCCCTTCAAGGCCACTGCCGCCGAAGGCTCATTCTTTCAGCTGATCGACTACGCTGAACGCAGCCGTGCGACCGACGTCGAGTTCGCGGACGAGCTGCTGACGCGGGCCGGAGTTGCAAGCATTCCGCTGTCAGTGTTCTACCAGCAGCCACCGCCGATGACGCTACTGCGCCTGTGCTTTGCCAAGCGCGATGAGACGATTGACCGGGCTGCAGCCCGGCTGCGCGACTACGCGCGAGGAGGCAGTGCGTGAGAAAACCCACGCTGGTGAACCATCCGCCCGCGGTACCGGTTCCGGCCGACAACCGGCCGGTGGTCGCGCCGATTCATCAGACGGTCAAATTTGAATTCGAGACGGTCGATGAGACGCTGCGCTCGCTGCGCGGCGATCGGCCGGGCTTCTTCTATCTGCGCAGTTCCAATCCCACCACGCGACAGCTCGAGCTTACGCTCGCGCAGCTGCAGGGCCGGGAAGAGTGTGTTGTGTGTGCCTCGGGAGTCGGCGCTATTGCTCAGACGCTGCTGAGTCTGACGCGTACCGGCGATCACGTCCTGTGTTTCATCGAAACCTACGGCCCGACGCGCCAGCTCATCCGCCGCATGCTCTCGAAGTTCGGCGTCACGCACACCATGTTGTCGATCGAGGATCTGGCCGGTATCGAGCGGGTGCTGGCATCGCACCCGACGCGACTGATCGTGTTCGAAAGTCCGACCAATCCGGTCAACAAGATCGCGGACCTTGCGGCAATCACGCGCCTCGCACGCACGCACGGCGCGCTGACCTTACTCGACAATACCTTCGCCGGCGTGCACCAGCATGGGCAGTTCGAGATTGATATCTATCTGCACAGCCTCACCAAGTTCGTCTCCGGACACGGCGATGTGATGGGAGGTGCGGCGATCGCGAACGCCGGAATCATCCGGACGCTGCGCCCGGATTTCACATTGCTGGGCGGTGTGCTGGATCCGCACGCGGCGTTCCTGTTGCAGCGGGGCCTGAAGACCTACTTCGTACGCTACCGCGCGCAGTGTGCCAGTGCGCAACGGATCGCCGAGTTCCTGTGCACGCACCCGGCGGTCGAGCGCACTCACTATCCGGGTCTGCTGGGAGCGGCGTCCAATGCGCTGGCACGCGCCCAAATGAGTGAATTCGGCGCTGTGCTGAGTTTCGATTTGCGCTCGGGCGCAGCCGGTGGCCGCGTTTTCGCGGAGAGCCTGGAACTGTTCTCGATGGCCGCCAGCCTCGGTTCAACCGAGTCGCTGGTGATGCCGCCGCAAT
>DATMRM010000387.1:0-3007 GCA_035566155.1 Steroidobacteraceae bacterium
CGACAGCGCCGTGGTACGCAGCGAACAGAACTCGGAGGAGTCATCGCGTGGCGGCGCCGGCAATGGTGGCATCCCCGGCGCGCTGACCAATCAGCCTCCGGCCGGAGGCACGGCGGTCGCCGCCGGTGCGAAGCCGGCAACTCCTCCCGCTCCCGGTGCCGGAGGCAAGAACGCCAACGCGGCGGCCGATGCGGCCGCTGCTGCCGCAGCCGCCGCGGCGGCTGCGACACCACAGAACAGCTCGAAGCAGAGCACCAAGAACTACGAGATCGATCGCACGCTCAGCTATGCGCGTCAACCCGCCGGTCGCATCAAACGCGTCTCGGTGGCGGTGCTGGTCGATAACGTGCACCAGAGCAGCGAGGATGGCACGGCCAAGGATCGAGCGCTCACCAAGGAAGAGCTCGAAGGCATCACCAAGCTGGTGAAGGATACCGTCGGTTTCGATGAGGCTCGCGGCGACAGCGTCAACGTCGTCAACCAGCCGTTCCTGCCTCATACCGAAGAGCCGATCAAACCCGAAACGATTCCGCTGTGGCAGAAGCCCATGGTGCGCGACATCGCTCGTCTGGTACTGGGCGCGCTGGTACTGGTCGCGCTCGCTCTGGGCGTGCTGCGCCCGCTGATCAAGAACATTACCGCCAGTCTGCCTGCGGCATCCTCGCCGGCTCTGCTATCGGTAGGGGAAGGCGCAGCGGGTGGCGTTGCGGCGAGCGTTCCGGTCGTCGCAGCAGTGCCCGGGCAGCCGGCGCCGTATGAACAGCAATTGGTCCAGGCGCGCACGATGGTAGCGCAGGATCCGAAGCGGGTAGCGCAGGTCGTGAAGACCTGGGTGGGTGAATAGGTGGCTGAAACTCCTCCGATCCCGCGCTCAGGCGTGGATCGCGCCGCGATTCTGTTGCTGGCCTTGGGTGAGACGGATGCCGCGCAGGTGCTGAAGCATCTTGGCGTCAAGGATGTGCAACGCGTGGGCGCCGCGATGGCGCAGCTCTCAGGGGTTTCGCGCGATGAAGTGCAGGGCATACTGACCAACTTTTCCAGTACCGTCGACCAGCAGACCTCGCTCGGCGTGGGCAACGATGACTACGTGCGCAAGGTCATGGTCGAGGCGCTGGGGGCCGACAAGGCCGCCGGCGTGGTCGATCGGATTCTGCGCGGCCGCAGCGGTCGCGGACTCGAGTCGCTCAAATGGATGGAAGCGAAGTCGGTCGCGGAGATGCTGCGCTTCGAACATCCTCAGATCATCTCCATCGTGCTGTCCTATCTCGAGTCGGATCAGGCGGCGGAAGTTCTGACGGTCCTGCCCGAGAACATGCGCGGCGACATTCTGATGCGTATCGCGACGCTCGAAGGGGTTCATCCGACAGCGTTGAACGAACTGGACGAAGTGCTGGAACGACAGTTCGCCGGTGGCGGGGCACCCAAGGCATCCAGCGGGTTTGGCGGACCGAAAGCGGCGGCTGGCATTCTGAATCTGGTCGGTACAGCGCTGGAAGGCACCATCCTCGCCCAGATCGCGAAATTCGATGAGCCGCTGAGCGTCAAGCTGCAGGAACTGATGTTCGTGTTCGAGGACCTGATCGAAGTGGACGATCGCGGCATGCAGGAATTGCTGCGCGAAGTGCCGGGCGACAAGCTGATCATTGCACTCAAGGCCGCGGACGAGAAGTTGAAGGAGAAATTCTTCAAGAATATGTCCGAGCGCGCAGCGCAGATGATGAAGGACGATCTGGAATCCAAGGGGCCGGTCAAACTGTCCGATGTCGAGGCGGCGCAGAAAGAGATTCTGATGACTACGCGCAAGATGGCCGACGAGGGCCGCTTGCAGCTCGGTGGCAAGGGCGGAGAGGAGTATGTCTGACAAGGCAGTCGCCTCGGCCTGGGAATTGCCACCGATCGACGGCCCGGTGCTTGCGCGTCGGCGGCGGGTCGAGCAGCTGGATGCGCTGGAGCGCGAGGCCTGGGAAAAGGGCTATGCCGAAGGCCGCGAAGCGGGCACCGCAGCTGTGCGCCAGGAAGAGCAGGCGGCTCTGGCAGAGATCGAGCGACGCTCGCGACAGATCGCATCGATCCTGGACTTCATGGCCAAGCCGATCGCCGATCTGGACGATCAGGTGCAGCGCCAGCTGGCGTTGCTCGCGGGAGCGATCGCGCGTCAGGTCGTGCGCCGCGAACTGAAGACCCACCCCGATCAGATCATTGCCGCGATCCGCGAGACGGTATCGCTGCTGCCGATGACCGCGCGTGATGTGCGTGTGCACTTGCATCCTGAGGACGCGAAGCTGGTGCGAACCCGCCTGGCCGAGGCCACCAGCGAGCGTGCCTGGACGATTACTGAAGATCCGATCCTCACCCAGGGCGGCTGCCGCGTGACGAGTGAGGATTCTACGATCGACGCACAGGTCGAAGCGCGCATTGGCGCCGCGATTGCCGCCGTGTTGGGCGATGAGCGCAGCGCCGTTGCCGGCAGACCCACGCCATGAACCCGGTCTACACCCTGGCAGCGCAACGCTGGACCCATGGACTGGCCCGCTTTCAGGAACGCCTGGCGAACGTCGCGCCGCCCGTGGTCGCTGGACGTCTCACACGCATGGTGGGCCTGACCCTCGAGGCCGCGGGCTGCCAGGCGGCGCTCGGCGATCGCTGCGAGATTGTGAGCACCGACAACAATAAGATTGAAGCCGAAGTCGTGGGATTCGCCAGCGACCGGCTCTATCTGATGCCTACCGGCGATGTGCATGGACTGAAGCCCAATGCACGGGTGCTGCCACGTCCCCACGCCGGTACCGTTCCGGTGGGCCCGAAGCTGCTGGGTCGGGTCGTTGACGGCGCCTGTCTGCCGCTGGACGGCCGGGGCCCGATAGAAACCGAAACCAGCGTCCGCCTGAGTGGTGTGCCCATCAATCCGCTGATGCGCCGGCCGATCACCCAGCCGTTGGACGTGGGTGTGCGGGCCATCAATGGGCTGCTGACCATCGGCCGTGGGCAGCGGGTCGGTCTGTTTGCG
>DATMRM010000388.1:0-2362 GCA_035566155.1 Steroidobacteraceae bacterium
CACCGAGCGCGTCAACGGCAAGGTGCTGTGGGCCAACCTGGCGCTGTTGTTCTGGCTGTCGCTGGTGCCGTTCGTGATCCGCTGGATCGACGAGACGGGATTCACTGCCCTGCCGACGGCTGCTTATGGCATTGTGCTGACGGGCGCTGCGATGAGCTATCACGTTCTGCAGCAGCAGCTCATCGCCTATAACGGCCACGACTCGCGCCTGGCTGCCGCGGTCGGTAACGACTTCAAGGGCAAGCTGTCCTTGATCTTGTACCTCGCCGCCATCGTGCTGGCGTTCGTGCGACCGTGGATGGCGATCACGCTGTATGTGGCGGTGGCGCTGCTCTGGCTCGTGCCGGACCGGCGCATCGAGTCGCTGGTGAAGAAGTAACGCATGCTTGAACGCATTGAAACACGTGCCGCGGAAATCGGCGGCGGGCTCATCGTCAGGCGGGCGCTGCCCAACCGGCGGCGTCGCATGGTCGGAGCCTGGTGCTTCCTCGATCACGCCGGGCCGATGGAATTCGGGCGCGGCGGCGGCATGGGCGTCGGACCCCATCCGCACATCGGACTGCAGACCTTCACCTGGATGATCGAGGGCGCGGTGATGCACCGTGACAGCCTCGGCAATGAGCAGCTGATCACGCCCGGCCAGGTCAATCTCATGACCGCGGGCCGCGGCATCGCGCATGCCGAAGATTCCGACTCCGCCGCCGGCGGCCGCCTGCATGCCGTGCAGTTGTGGATCGCGCTGCCCGATGCGCAGCGCCACTGCCCGCCAGCCTTCCGGAACTATCCGCACCTGCCCCTGGTCGAGCTCGGCGGCTTCAGCGTGCGGGTGCTGGCAGGCAGCGCCTTCGGTCACACCTCGCCCGCCGAGGTCTATTCACCGCTCGTGGGCCTGGATCTGGTTGCCACCGGCCCCGCCCGAATCAGCCTGCCCCTGACGGCCTCGTTTGAGCACGCCGCGCTGGTGTTGAGCGGCGCCGCGAGCATCGAAGGTGAAGAGCTGACACCGGACACGCTGCTCTACCTCGGCAGTGCCCGCGAGCGGCTCGCTGTGAGCTGCGAGGCGGCCACGCGCATCATCCTGGTGGGCGGCGTGCCGTTCGGCGAAGACGTCCTGTTGTGGTGGAACTTCGTGGCACGGAGCGCGCAGGAAATGGAGCAGGCGGCGCGGGACTGGAATACCGGGCGGCGATTCGGGCCCGTCCACGGCAGTCCTTCCGCGCGTCTGACCGCCCCGGCCCGTTCCTAACGCGCCGCGCCTACTTGAATACCACCGTCCGGCCGCCGTTCAGAAATACGCGATGCTCGGTCGCGTAGCGCACCGCCGCCGACAGCGCGCGCCGTTCGGAGTCGCGGCCGGCTGCGACCAGCATGTCGGGCGTGTAGCCGTGATCGACGCGCTCGACGATCTGCTCGATGATCGGACCCTCATCGAGATCGTGAGTGACGTAATGGGCGGTGGCCCCGATCACCTTGACGCCGCGGTCGTAGGCCTGGTGGTAGGGTTTCGCACCCTTGAATCCCGGCAGGAACGAGTGGTGAATGTTGATGGCGCGGCCCCGCAGTCTGCCGCACAGCTCGTCTGACAGGATCTGCATGTAGCGCGCGAGCACCAGCAGCTCGGTGCGGGTCGAATCGATGAGTTCCAGCAGGCGCCGCTCCTGTTCGGGTTTGGTGCCCGCAGTGACCGGCAGGTGAAAGAACGGCAGGTTGTGGCGGGCCGCAGTCGGCTGCAGCGTCACGTGGTTCGACACCACCGCCGTGATGTCCATCTTGAGTTCACCGGTGCGATGCCGGTAGAGCAGATCCTCCAGGCAGTGATCGAGATTCGACACCATGATGAGTACCCGCGTACGGTCGCGGGTATCGTGGATCCGCCATTCCATCTCCTCGGCGGTGGCGATCGCCTGGAATTCCTGCCGCAGCCGCCCCAGATCGACCCCCTCGCCCGCAACGCCGCAAAACGTGATGCGCACGAAGAAGCGCTGCGAGATCGTATCGTCGAACTGGTGCATCTCGATGAGGTAGAAGCGCCGGGCGGCCAGGAAACCCGTGATCGCCGCGGTCGTGCCCATGCGGTTCGGGCAACTCGCGGTCAGCACATAGGGATGATCAGTCGCAAACCTCACTCACCCGCTCCTCGCGCCATGTCGGGGTCGCCAGCGTGACAGCGCCTCCGGCCGGCCTGTGATCCAAATGGGACGGCGGCTGGCGCGTACGCGTCATGGCCACGCGAAGATCTCGATGAGGATCCGCATTCACGAGTCGGGAAATGCCACCGAGAAAGCTCCGTCGCGGCTCTGCGGCGTTCCCGGCTCGATCTCGTAGTAGTCGCCCTTGTCGGCGACGAAGATATGGCAGGCGA
>DATMRM010000389.1:0-2491 GCA_035566155.1 Steroidobacteraceae bacterium
GCGATCCTGCACCTGCTGTACTCGCGTTTCTGGACGCGAGTGATGCGCGATTTCTCGATGGTGCAGTTATCCGAGCCGTTCGGCCGGTTGATGACCCAGGGCATGGTGCTCAATCACATTTACTATCGGACCGGCGCCAACGGACGGCGGCAATATATCGACCCAGCCGACGTGGAACCGCGTTTCGATGCCAATCATCTACCGGTCGGCGGGGTGTCGTTGACCGACCATCAGCCGGTCGAGTATGGCGGCATGGGTACGATGTCGAAGTCGAAAGGCAACGGCGTCGATCCACAGATCTTCATCGCCAAGTACGGCGCCGATACCGTGCGGCTGTTCATCATGTTCGCCTCGCCACCAGAACAAACCCTGGAATGGTCCGAGGAGGGTGTGCAGGGCCAATTCCGCTTTCTGCGCCGCTTGTGGAAGGCGGTCTATGATCATGTCTCGGCAGGCAAAGCGTGCGCGATCGACAAGTCTGCGTTGTCGAGCGCGGCACGGGAGCTGCGCTACGAGACGCATCACACGCTGACGCGGGTGACTGGCGACATCGGGCGGCGCCGGCACTTCAACACCGCGATCGCCGCGGTCATGAAGCTGTTGAACGCGTTGGGCGCCTACGACGAAGACGGGCCCAATGCGCACGCGGTGCGGCAGGAGGCGCTGGAAATCGCAGTGCTCGCACTGTCGCCAATCGTGCCGCACGTCGCGCATGCGCTGTGGCATGAGCTCGGGCATACGGGAGCCATCATCGATGAGCGCTGGCCGCGGGCCGACGCCGAAGCGCTGCGGCAGACGACGGTCGAGGTCATCGTTCAGATCAACGGCAAGCTGCGCGGCAAGCTGCAGTTGCCGGTCGGCTCGCAGCGTGAACTCGCGCTGGAAGCGGCGGTAACCGATCCGAACGTGCAGCGCTTCATCGCCGGCAAGCAGATCCGCAAGGTCATTCACGTGCCGGACAAGCTGGTCAATCTGGTCATATGAGATTCGCGTGCCTCGCGCTGCTGCTCGGCTTGAGCGGCTGTGGCTTTCATCTGGAGGGCAGCACACCGTTGCCGGCCGCGCTCGCGGTCGTGCGCGTGGACACCAGCGATCGGCAGACCGATTTCTATTTCGGCTTGCGCAAGGCGTTGATGGCCGCAGGTACACGGATCGACGATGACGTCAAGGATGGGGATGGCGCGGTGATCCACATCCTCACTGACTCCTCACCGCAGCCGCGCACGCTGACGGTATCCACGCTCAATGTCCCGACCGAATACGAGCTCACCTACACGGTACGCTTCTCAGTCACGGTCAAAGGCCACGAAGTCATCGCACCCGAGGAGCACTTCCTGGTGCGCGACTACAGCTACAGCGAAAGCGCGCAGCTCGCCAAAGAGCGCGAATACGCGATCCTCAGCCAGGCGCTGGCGCACGAGCTGGTTTCGGTGGTGATGCGGCGCTTGGCGAGCCTGTCGGGCAGCGTAGCGCATTCCTAGCGCCATGTTGCTGTTGTCCGGCACCGATCGCACCGCCGTGACGCGGCTGCTGCTTGGCTATGGCCTCGATCTGCGTGAGATCCAACCGGACGAGAATATTCCCGGTTCCTACTGGGGCGAGAGCGAGGCTGGTTTGCGCGGCACCACCCTGTTCGCGCGGCTCGACACGCCGCTGCACTCGATCCTGCACGAGAGCGCGCATTTCATTTGCATGAGCCCGGAGCGTCGCGTCGGGCTCGATCGCGACGCCGGTGGCGACGATGCGGAGGAAAGCGCCGTGTGCTACCTGCAGATCCTGATGGCCGAGGCGCTCGCAGGAGTGGGCAGCACTCGGTTGTGCGCCGACATGGATGCGTGGGGCTACAGTTTTCGTCTCGGCCGGACCGCGCTGTGGTTCGAGCAGGATGCGCAGGATGCGCGCGCCTGGCTGCACCGGCACGGCATCATCGACGATACTGGCGGCCTGACCGGAGCGCTGCGCGCCTAGCGTCCTAGACGCCGACCTGGTCGATCTCTTCGTACGCGCGCTTCATCCACACCCACACGCGCTGACGCTCGAGCATGCCGAGATTGCCATCGGCACCAGCGGCGTGATTCATCGCCGACCAGAAGCTGCGGCTGTCAGCGTCGAGCTTGTGCATCGTGGCATCCGCCAGACGCTGCAGCGCGACGATCTTGGCGCCGGACTGTTCGGCACGGGTACGTTGGCACGAGGCTTCGAGCAGTTCGAAACGCTCGCCGCGGATGTGATTGAGTACCAGTACCAGCTTGAGTTTGTCGCCGAACTGATCGAGCAGGCGGCGCAGCAGCTCGACCGAGTCGAAGCTGTTGTCCATCACGTGCCAGTACATCAGCGTGATGTTGAACTGCTGGGTCAGATCCAGCAGACGCGATTCTTCCATCCAGCGCGACAGTGGCTGGTGGGTCTGTGCGGCCAGATCGACCAGGATACGGCGATCGGCTTCGGCCGTAGCCAGTTCGACGATCCGGTCGAGACTCTGATAGTCGTC
>DATMRM010000390.1:0-7227 GCA_035566155.1 Steroidobacteraceae bacterium
ACCACGTGCAAGTAGTGTGAACATTTACGACGAGCGCGGAGAGTTGCTCTGGGCGACCCATCTGTCAATGTCGCTGGAGCTGACCACTCTGGTCCAGGAGAGCATTGCCGACGCGATCGAGAATCCTTCGGTTACAGGGCGCTTCAAGCAGATGGGTGAGGTGCCGGTCTATCTGTTCTGGCTGCGGCGTGAAGATCCGGCCAACGGTCCGCCGTTGGCATCACTGGTGGTGCGACTGAAGGCAGGCGGGAACATCGAGTCCTGCTCATTTGGTTTCGTGCAGCAGATTGTGCAACCGGCGCTTGACGTGCTGCGCCAGGACCTGTTGGCCCGTGAGGAGATCCAGCGCCTGCGCGATTCGATGCAGGAGCAGACCCAGGAACTCAAGGTGTTGGAGGTGGTGGCCGGGCGCGGAACGGAAACCGGTCAGCCGGGCGCCGAGGATCTGAAGTCGATTCTGGCCAATTCCGCCAAGCATATGAAGGTAGGCATGGCGGCCTTGATCGTACCGGACAAGGGACTGGCGATGACCGTTGCCGGCGACGGTGGCAAGCTAGACTACCGCCTGCTCGCCAAGGCGCATCGTCACCTGGTGTCGGTCGCACGCATGCGGCGCGAGCCGCTGATGATTAACAAGGTGTCGCTGCCCGGTCAGGAACAGTCCGAGTACCGGATCCTGGCGGCCCCCGTTTTTCGGCCGGACGGACACGCCATCGGCGTGTTTGCGCTGTTTCGCACCAGCAGCAGCCCCGAGTTCACCGCCAGTCACAGTCGCGTCATCGAACTGCTGGCGCGCCGTCTCGCCAGTGTGGTGGCCTACGAGTACGATGAACTGAGCGGACTGCTGACACGGCAGGCGTTCGAGCGTCGCATGAAGCAGATTCTTCAGGATCCGAAGCGAGCCCAATCGGAGTGGACGGCGCTCTATATCGATATCGATCACATGCACGCGATCAACGACGCGCATGGGATGCACAACGGCGACCGGATCCTGAAGCAACTCGGCGAGCTGATTCGCCGTCACATACCCCCGGGCGCACTGGCGACGCGCGTGTCGGCGGATCGCTTCGCCATCCTGTTGCCGGCGAGGCTGGATGATTCGGTCAAGGTCGGTGAGGCGCTATGCCAGAACGCTCCACAATTGAGTGCTTCGCTGGGCGTGGACAAGGTGTCGGTCTCCGTCAGTGTCGGTGTGGCCCGTGTGGAGTCAATGGAGCAGGATTTCACGCATGTGCTAGCCCATGCCGAGACGGCGTGCAAAGCCGCCAAGGCGCGCGGTGCGAATCGCGTCGAGAGTTATCAGGAAGATAACGAGAGCATCGTGCGTCGCATGACTGAGCTGCGTCTGGTCGCAAACCTGCAGCGCGCGCTCGCCGAAAACACACTGCAGCTGTTCGCGCAGTTGATTGCGCCGCTGGGTGACCGGCAGCGACCACCGCAGTTTGAACTGCTGCTGCGTCTGATTGATGAAAAGGGCAAGCGCGTCGGTCCCGATCAGTTCATGTCGGCCGCGCAGCGGCACGAGCTGATGCCGGCGATCGATCGCTGGGTGATTCAGACGACGCTCGAATCGCTCAAGCCGCACGCATCTCTGCTGGCGCAGGACCTGGTAGGGTTCAGTGTCAACGTGTCCGGCCATGCGTTGCGCGACGCCAGTTTCGCCGAGGATATCGAGAGCGTCATTCGGGCCAGCGGTCTGGCTCCCGGCGGGCTATGCTTTGAAATCAGTGAAGACGCGATGATGGGTAATCTCGCGCCGGCTGAGAACTTCATGCGCCGACTATCCAAACTCGGATGCCGGATCGCACTGGATGACTTTGGGACCGGACTGAGCGCGCTGGCTTACCTTCGCACCTTGCCGATTGGTACGCTCAAGATCGCTGGCAGCTTCGTACGCGATGTGCTGGTCGACTCGAAGGCTGACTCGATGGTCGCGAGCATCGCGCACCTGGCGCACTCCATGGGGCTGACCACCGTGGCCAAACAGGTGGAGACCGAGGAGGTATGCACACGGGTGGCTTCCCTGGGGGCGGACTACGCACAGGGATTCAGCATTGCCTCACCGGTACCCCTGAGGGAGATCCTCTCAGAGCTGCCGCTGTACACCACGCCGGCGAAGCCCTATTTGGCCGTGCAAATGGCTAGCGGGAAGATCGGAAATGCCTGATGTATATCGCTAAGAATTATTGATAACTAGATGATTTAATTATATAAGAGTTAATCACGGGCCTGCACTGATCCACGGACAAAGCACCCGCCTGACCGGGGCCGTCGTCGTCGCCTTAAGCGCTGGATCCAGCAACCGACGCCGCTGCAGATGCCGGATCGCGTTCTGGACCGAGGACTTCGACAGCCCAGTGCGTGTGGCGATCATCTGCAGACTCGCACAAACCCTTCGCTGGCGCCGATCGGCGCTGTGTCGCAGAACCGGGCGCTGAAGTTCTACACCCAGCAACTCGGCTTCGAGGTGGCAACGGACCAGGCGTTCGATGAGAAGCAGCGCTGGATCGAGCTGCGCGTTGCGCACTCTCATACGCGGGTGGTCCTCTTCACCCCTGAGGGTCATGAGGACCGCATCGGTACGCAATTCAACGGATCGCTCGCTTGCGATGATGTCGATGCGACCTATCGGCAACTGCGTCAACGCGGCGTCGAGTTTATCGCGGAGCCGCAGAAGCAGCCGTGGGGCACGTTCGCGGTGTTCAAGGATCCGGACGGAAACCAGTTCGTGCTGTCCTCCGCCTAAAAAAGGGTGTTGTTGCGCGCCGCTGTTGGGGGCGGTCAGCGCGCGCCCGCCGCGTCGGTCGGGTACTGCGGGACCCTGATGAATTTGGTCGGGTCGTACCCCTGGCTGTGCGCACGCTCCAGAATTGACTGGTAGAGCGCATCAGGCAGGTCCTTGGTCCGGGCGAGCACCCAGCCGTAGCTGCGCGATGGGTGCCCGATCATCACCCACCGATAGTTCGGATCCAGGTCCAGGATGAAGTAGTTGACCGAGATCACCTTCAGGAACCGCAGATGCCAGGTGGCGTTGGTGCGCTGATCAGCGATCATGGCTCTGGCGCTGGTGATGCGCTTCATCGGCGCATCGAATGATTTTTTGCGGCAGCTGAACCAGTTGTCGATACCGCCGTCCGCTCGCAGTGCATAGCTCTCGACCGAATCGACACAGTGTTTCTCGGCAAAATTTGGAATCTCGGCGATGACATACCAATCCCCCATGTAGCGCGGCAGATCGACCTGATCGACCGTGCGCACCGGCGAACGCGTGCTCGCGCAGGCCAGCAGGAGTATCGATAGCAGGGGAGCGGCCAGGGCTGCGCGAAACAGGTGCATGCGAGCATTATTGCAGACCCGGAGGCCGGCTTGCATTCGTCGCGAGGGAGGCGGAAAGTCCCGTCCGAGCCGGACGAGGTGGATCATGGCGAAAGTCGCGAACACGATAACGCCGGAATACCTGCGCAAACTCAGGTTGTACGAGTTGGCGATCGCAATGGTTCCGGGGCTGGTACGCAAGGGTGCGTCGGTTCCCTACACTGCCGTCAACGGTAACATGTCGTCCTACCTGCACCCTCGCGGGGAAGTGGCTCTGCGTTTGGCCGAGCAACAACGCAAGGAATTCCTCAAGCAATACAAAGCCCGGCTGTTCGAAGCCTATGGCATCGTCCAGAAGGAGTACGTGACGGTGCCGGAGGCACTGTTGGCCGATACGATGGCGCTGGGCGCGCATTTTCGGGCGAGCCTGGACTATGTCGGCGGACTTAAAGCCAAGCCGCCCAAGAAGAAAGCAGCGCAGAACAAGACCGTAAAGAGCAGGGCAGGCAACAGGACAAGGTCTGCCGCCAAAAGAAAACGATAGATTCCTGACTACACATCACAACGGGTGAGCGAATGAAAACGAGAAGGATGGTTGGCTACTGCGTAGCCAGTCTGGCGATGGGTATTGCGTCGCAACTGGCCACTGCGGCGGGTGCGCCGGGGACGGCGGTGCCGATCGCGCTGAAGGCGGCCCACCTGTTCGACTCCATCTCCGGCAATCTGATCGATCATGGCGTGGTCGTGATCTCGGGCAACAAGATTCAGTCGGTCGGGGCCGACCTGAAGATTCCCGCCGATGCGAAAGTCATCGATCTTGGGGATGCGACCCTGCTGCCCGGCTTCATCGATGCGCACGTGCATCTGGACAGCGAGATGACGTCGAACTACTACCTCGATGCCTACGAAGGGATCATGCGCTTTCCGGCCGAACAGGCCCTGCACGGCGCGCGCAATGCCAAGGTGACGCTCGAGGCGGGCGTCACGACAGTGCGTGACCTGGGATCCACTGACTACATTTCGCTGGGACTGCGTAACGCGATCCGCGACGGTCTCATTCCCGGACCGCGCATGCTGATCGCCAACTACGCGATCGGATCGACCGGAGGTCATGCCGACCAGGATCCGTATCCGCCGCAGCGCATCGCTGTCGCCGGGCCGATTCAGGGTGTCTGCAACGGTCCGGACGAATGCCGCGAAGCGGTGCGCTATCAGATCAAGTATGGGGCGGATGTCATTAAGTTCATGCCATCGGGCGGCGTACTGTCATTGTCCGATCCCGTGGACAATGCGCAGCTCACGCAGGAGGAGATGAACGCCATCGTCACCGAGGCGCACAACTGGGGACGCAAAGTCGCTGCGCACTGCCACGGTGACAAAGCCGCCAAGATGGCGATCGCCGCCGGTGTGGACTCGATCGAGCACGGCAGTTTTCTGAAGGATGACACGCTGCTGGAGATGAAGAGGAGGCACGTGTACCTGGTCGCGACCCTGTTTGCCGGATTCTGGGCCAATGGTCATGCGGATACGTTTCCCGCCCCGATTGCGGCCAAGGCTCACGCCGCGGCGGCGCAGGCGCAATTGATGTTTCAGCATGCCGTCAAGCTGGGTGTGCCGCTGGCGATGGGAACCGACGCCGGAGTGGAGCCGCACGGGCTGAACGCGCGCGAGTTCTCATTGATGACCGAGAACGGACTGTCTGCGGCACAGGCGCTGATCGCAGGCACCGCGAACAGCGCGGAACTGTTGGGTCTGAGTGATCTGACCGGAACGCTGGCAGTCGGAAAGCTCGCCGACATCATTGCGGTCGCGGGCAATCCGCTCACGGACATGCAGACCACCGAGCACGCGCTGTTCGTGATGAAGGAAGGGAGCATCTACGTGAGCCCGACGCGCTAGGCGGCGCGACGGGGTGGGCCGGGTGGCGGAAGAGTGGTGCGGTAGCTGTCGCGCGCAGCCAGGCGATCGTGGTAGCGCATCAGATGAGCGGTGCCTGCCAGCATTTCCGGCCCGCCGGGCAGCAGCCGCAAGTTGTGCAGAATGGTCACGAGGTTCAGATCCGCGAAGCTCAGCGACTCACCGGCCAGATAGTGGTTAGCCGTCAGCGCGCCGTCCAGCACCGACAGCTGTAGCTGCAACGGCGGTTTCAGCGCCTCGATCGCCGCGAGATCCGGCGCGCCGTCCGCGGTCTGTGGCGCGATGACGGCCAGCAGATAACTGCGAAAGGTGCCGTAAAGCAGTGAGTTGACGACGCAGATCCATTGCAGGGCGCGCGCCAACTGCCTGGGATCGGACGGAAACAGGGCGGGCCCTGTAAAGACACGATCCAGGTACACGGCGATCGCGACCGACTCGTACAGTTCAAAATCCCCGTGACGCAGGACCGGCATCTTGCCGAATGGGTTGATCGCAAGCACCTCCGGGCCGCCGAGCAGGGATTGAGTGAGCGTATAGGGGACACCCTTTTCCAGGCAAGCCATGCACACCGCTCGGGTGTACGAGGAGCGCAGCGAGCCGATGATTTCAGGCTTTTCCATAGGTCGTACACACTCCTCTCGTCGCGCGCTCAAATCGTGTTGTCCCAATGACCTGGCAGGAGGTGCCACTGTGAGATGCGCTACTCCCAGTGCCCTGGCGCCCACACATAACCGGCTTGCGGCTTCGGGACGGCTTCGTGGTTGACTTGCGACAGAGCCTAAGCTCGCCCGATATCCACCGATAGCCTACATCTCTATATAGAATCCATCGTCACAGACGATATGTCGAGCCCGAGATCACGCGCCTGTATGAGTAGCATTGGGGGCGCTCTCAACGCCGAGCCTTTCGCGGATGGAGAATGGATAGTTGGCGATCATCTTGGCATGGCTGCTGTTGGTTCCGGGTGTCTCAATGGCGCAGCATGCGGACCTGGACGCCGGTTCATCCTCCGGACCGCTGGAGGAAGTGGATGTCATCGCCAATACGCCGCTGCCGGGTACCGCGATCGATGCTGACAAGATCCCAGCGAATGTCGAGTCGATCAGGGCTGCGGATCTGACTCGCGAGGGGAGTGCCGCACTGGCGGGCACCCTCAACCGTCGCCTCGGTGGCATCAATCTCAGCGACACGTTGGCCGATCCGTTTCAGCCGGATCTGATCTATCGGGGGTTCGCCGGATCGCCGGTGCTCGGCACGCCCGAGGGCCTGGCGGTGTACCAGAACGGCGTGCGCATCAATGAGGCGTTCGGTGATGCGGTGAACTGGGACCTGATCCCGGATATCGCGATTGATCGCGTCGATGTGGTGAGCGCCAATCCGGTCTACGGCCTGAATGCGCTGGGTGGCGCCGCGTCGATCACGATGAAGAATGGGTTCAGCTACCAGGGAGCCGAGGCGGAACTGTCAGGTGGCTCGTTTCGCCAGCGCTCCGGCGTCGTACAGATCGGCGCGACCGAGGGAGACTTCGGGTTTTATGCGGCCGGAAAAGTACTGGATGAGAACGGCTGGCGTTTTTTCGCGCACGATCACATCCGGCAGTTCTATGGCGCACTGAGCCGGCATACCGACGCGCTGTCGCTCGATCTGTCCTACACGCACGACGACAACCAACTCGCCGGGCAGGGTGCTGCCCCGGTTCAGAGCCTGGCGCTCGATCCGCACAACGTCTTCACCGGCCCGCAGTCGAATCTCAATCGGCTCAATTTTGCGACGTTGAACGCGTCCTTGGCTCTGCCGGACGCGCTATCGCTGCAGGGTGCGCTCTACTATCGCGACTATCAGCAGATCGTTGCCAACGGTAACACCACCTCATTTACCGCCTGCACCGATCCCACGCTGGCGGGAGTTCTGTGCCAGTCCGATGGCGTGACGCCGCTGACCAATTCCGCCGGTCAGTTTCTACCGGACGTTTCGAAGGGTGGTGCGCAGGTGATA
>DATMRM010000391.1:0-11379 GCA_035566155.1 Steroidobacteraceae bacterium
CGTCGTTTCACAGACGATCACCGAGCCGCAGTGGCATCACCGCCGACACGATGAGTTCCCGTCGCAGCTGGTGGAAAATCTCTACTGGCTGGGTCGCTACTCCGAGCGCTGCGAAGACAAGGCGCGCTTGTTGCGCGCGACGCTGGCGGTGCGAACCAACATCGCGATCTGGCACCGGGGGCGCGAGGAGTGCGTACGCCAGGGAGTGTTCAGTCCCGAGGGGGAGCCCACCGAGTCGCTGTATGACGATGGGCAGCCCTTTGGCCTGGCCGCGGACCTTGGACGTCTCGGCTGGTGCGCGACGCAGTCCCGCAGTCTGCTATCAGCTGAGCATTGGCGCTCGATCAGTGTCATGCAGAGGCATTTCCAGGAGGCCGGCAACTCTCTGGCCGACCCTCTCGAGACACTGGATCGATTGCTGGTGCAGCTGACCGCTCTGTGTGGCTTCGCACTCGATGACATGACGCAGGACGATGGTTGGCGAATGTTGATGCTCGGCCGACGGCTGGAGCGTATTCAGTTTCTCGCGAGCCTGATCGCCTCGAGTCTGGAAGATGGCACGACGGTCAAGCAGTCCGAACTTGACTGGCTGCTGGACATTGCGGGCGTCAGCATCACCTATCGCACGCGCTACGTTTCCAGACCGCAGCTCGGTCCGGCGCTGCAACTGCTGATCTTCGAGGACGGCAGCCCGCGCGCGCTGGCCTACCAGTGGCGCAAGATCGGGCGCACGCTCGCCGATCTGGCGAAATCCATCGGACCGATCAGCGACCCTGAGTTCGATGAACCCGTGGCGCAGTTGCGCGCGGTCGGCACCGATGGGGTCGAGGATGAGGGCGGTGCCGGCGCCGAGCGCAGGCAGCAGATGTCCGCCGCGCTGGTGGCGCTCGCCGCGGCTGCGGGTCGGGTCTCGGACCGGATCGCGCTGCGCTACTTCTCGCTGGTGGAACCGGACGTGCATTCGGTGGCTTCATGAGCGATGTGTGTTATTCGGTGCGACACGATACGCTCTATCGCTATGAAGGCGATGTCGCGCACTCGCATCAGCAGCTGCACCTGACGCCACGCGATTCCGAACGCCAGCACTGTCTGTCACACCGGATCGAAGTCATCCCCGAACCCTCGGAGCGCTCCGAGTACCAGGACGCATTCGGCAATACGGTGACACGGGTCGAGCTGGAGAAGCCACACGACCGGCTTGAGGTCGTGGCCGAAATGCGTGTGCGGCTTGCGCCGCTGCCGGAGTTGGATCTGGCCAGCGGCGAACCCTGGGAGAGCGTGCGCGATCAACTACGCTACAACGCGCAGTCACGCAGCGTCTCGTGGCTCGAAGCGATGCGTTTTCGCGGCGAATCACCCTACATCCGCATCAAGCGCGTGTTCAGCGACTTCGCGCAGGAGTGCCTGATCCCGGACACGAGCGTTGTGTCGGTCGCCCACGGCGTCATGTCCAAGGTGCACAGCGAGTTTCGTTACCAGCCGGGCGCGACCGACATCGCGACTCCGCTGATGGAGGTGTTCAGCAATCGCTGCGGCGTGTGTCAAGATTTCGCGCATCTGATGATTGCAAGCCTGCGCAGCGCGGGTCTGGCGGCACGCTACGTCAGTGGCTATCTATACACGCGCCCGTCGCAACCGAAACGGCCCAGGGACTCCAAAGCCGCCAAACCATCGACCCAACCCGCTGCCAAGGCGAGTGGCATCAAGGAAGCGCCGGCCAGACAGTCAGCCATTGCCAAAGCCGATGAGGCGCCCGCCGCGATGGTGGGCGCCGATGCCTCGCATGCGTGGGTGGCGGTGTTTGCTCCGCCGCACGGGTGGATCGGCTTTGATCCCACCAACAACCTGATCATCAATCAGGAGCACGTGGCGCTTGCATGGGGTCGCGATTTCGGCGACGTGTCGCCTCTGCGCGGCGTGATCCTGGGCGGCGGTTCACATCAGCTGAGCGTCAAGGTGGCGGTAGAGAAGACATCCCACAGCGCCGCACCGTAGCATTCACCCATGCAGGCCATTGAGGCGTCACGGCAGCGCGCCCTGTCGGCTTTGACAGAGCGCTCGCCGACCACCGCAGCCCGACTCGGGGAATTCCCCGCAGTCATCCGTGATTCGCTCGCCGCGGTGCTCGGTGCGAGCGATTTCGTGCTCGGAGCACTGGCACGCGACGAGACCCTGATCAGCGCGCTGGCTGATCGCGCCGATGTGCTGTTTGCCGGCGCGCCGATGAAACTGCCCGAACCCGACGCTGCAAGCGAACAGCAGTTCATGACGCAGCTGCGTCGCTGGCGGCGCGCCGAATTCGCCCGCATCGCCTGGCGTGATCTGGCCGGCTGGGCCAGCCTCGACGAGACGCTGGGAGATCTCTCGCAGGCGGCAGAGGCGGCATTGCGTCTGGCGCACGAGTATGCGCTGCGCGCACTGAGCGAGCGCTACGGTCAGCCGCGATCGCCGACTGCGTCGCTGCAGCAGCTGATCATCGTCGCGATGGGCAAGCTAGGCGGTCGCGAACTCAATTTCTCATCTGACATCGATCTGGTACTGCTCTATCCGTCCTCGGGAGAAACTGACGGGCCGCGCTCGATCAGCAACGAGGAATTCTTCACCCGCCTGGCACAGGCAATGATCCGCTTGCTCGAGACACCGACGATCGAAGGCTTCGTGTTTCGCGCCGATCTGCGGCTGCGACCCTTTGGCGACAGCGGTCCCGTGGTCACCAATGCCGCGGCGCTCGAGGACTATCTGCAGTTGCACGGCCGTGACTGGGAGCGTTATGCGTGGGTGAAAGCGCGCCCGATCACCAACGAGTCCGGCTACGACGAGCTGTTCCAGCAGTGCATCCAGCCGTTCGTTTATCGCCGCTATCTGGATTTCGGTGTATTCGAATCATTGCGCGACATGAAGGCATTGATCGAACGTGAGGTCCAGCGCCGCGAGCTTGCGGACAACATCAAGCTCGGCGACGGCGGAATCCGCGAGATCGAGTTCATCGTGCAATCCTTTCAGCTCATCCGCGGTGGACAGGATCGCCGGCTACAGGGCACTTCGTTGCGGCAGGCGCTGGCGCGGCTGGAGGGTTCGAAGCTGCTGCCGCCATCCGCAGTCGCGGAACTGGATGCCGCCTATGTGTTCCTGCGGCGCCTGGAAAACCGATTGCAGATGCATGCCGATCAGCAGCTGCATCGACTGCCGGCGACCGAAGATGGATTTGAGATCCTCGCCGGTGCCATGGGCCTGGCTTCGGTTGCCGAGCTTCGCGGCGAAATCGAACGACAGCGCCAGCGGGTGGCGATGCATTTCCATTCGGTAGTCTTCGGCGGCGATGCCCGCCGATCGGCCGAGGAGTCACCCGCGCGCGCGCTGCCCCTTGAAGAAGCTGATCGCGAGATGCTGGCGGTACGGCTGCGGGAGATGGGCTATGCCGATGGCGTGGCCGGCGCGCGGCTGCTGCTCGATTTCCGCCAGCTGGCGTATGTGCGTCGGCTGGATGCAATCGGTGCCAGACGCCTGACCGCGCTGCTGCCGGTGCTGGTCACCGAAGCCTCTGGTGCCCCTGAACCTGCGGTGGCGCTGCGCCGACTGCTGCGTGTGATCGAAGCCATCGGCGCTCGTTCGGCCTATCTGGCGTTGCTGCTGCACAATTCGCGGGCCCGGCAGCGCCTGGTGCGGCTGGCATCGCACGGCGATTTTCTGGTCGATCAGATCGCCTCGCACCCGCTGCTGCTCGACGAGCTGATCGATGAGCGCATCTTCGAGGTCCCACCCGACCGCGCCGGGCTCAGTGCGGATCTCGAGCAGCGCATGGCCGGGGCCGATCAATCCGATGAAGAGCAATTGGTGGAGCGGCTGCGTCACTTTCAGCGCGCGGCGATCTTCCGCCTGGGCGTGGCAGATCTGTTGGCGCGGCTACCCGTGATGCAGGTCAGCGACCGCCTGACGGATCTCGCCGAGCTGATCGTCGAGCGCGCCATCGTGCTCGCGTGGCGCCAGCTGCGACCGCAGCTCGGGACGCCGATGTGCCTCGACGCCGGGGAATTGCGGCCAGTCACTATCTGCGTCATCGGATATGGCAAGCTCGGCGGAATGGAGCTCAGCTACAGCTCGGACCTCGACCTGGTGTTTCTGCACGACTCCTCCGGCGCACGTCAGGAAACACAAGGGGCGCGGGTGATCGACAACCAGGTGTTCTTCGTGCGCTTCGCGCAGCGCCTGGTGCACATGCTGACCATGCATTCGGCGGCCGGCCGACTCTACGAGGTGGACATGCGGCTGCGGCCGAGCGGCAAGGGCGGCCTGTTGATCACCCATATCGACGCTTTCGCCGAGTATCAGCGCACCGAGGCGTGGACCTGGGAACATCAGGCGCTGCTGCATGCGCGCTCGGTCGCAGGCGCGGGGTCGCTGCGCGCGCGCTTCGAGCAGGTGCGGCTGGACATCCTTGCGCACCATGTGCGTCGCGATTCGCTGCGCGAAGACGTGCGTGCGATGCGCAATCGCATGCGCAACGAGCTGTCACGGGCGGGCGCCGGTGAATTCGATCTGAAGCAGGACCCCGGCGGCATTGCTGACATTGAATTTCTCGCCCAGTACTGGGCTCTATGGTGGGCACAGAAATATCCGCCCGTGGCACTGTTCTCGGACACCATCCGACAGCTCGAGTCGGTGGCGTCGGCGGATCTGGTCCCTCAGGAGCGGATCGACGTCCTCACGGGGATCTACCGCTTGTATCGCACCCATCTGCATCACCGCGCACTGGACGATAAAGGGGCGATCGTGCCGGCCAGCGAATTCGAATCGCAGCGTCACGCCATTATTACAATCTGGGATGAGGTGATGGGCGCATGAAAGGGCTGCAGCTATAATCGCGCCCATGGACTCGCGAGCCAACCTGCGTCAGCCGAACGCGCAGAATCACTACACCGTCACGCTCAAGGACCTGCCGCTGGCGTGTCCGATGCCCGATATGAGTCTCTGGAACTCGCACCCGCGGGTCTATCTGCCGATTGAGGCCACCGGTTTTGCCAAGTGTCCGTACTGCGGGGCGGAGTACACGCTGGAGCGATAACATCGCTCGGGCACGCGGCTATCCGGGAACATTCGCTGATGCGAGTGCGCCAGTCGATGCGCCGGCGACCCAGGCCTAATCGCGGAAGTTATTGAACTGCAGCGGAATACCGAGTTCCGACTTCTTCAGCAGTGCGATGGCGTCCTGCAGATCGTCGCGCTTCTTGCCGGTTATCCGGACCTTGTCGCGCTGGATCTGCGCCTGCACCTTGAGTTTGGAATCCTTGATGAGCCGTGACACCTGCTTGCCGGTGTCGGCGTCGATTCCGTGCTTCAGGATCACCTGTTGCTTCGCGTTGGCGAGCGTGACTTCGGGCTCCTTGACCTCGAGGCAGCCGATATCGATGCCGCGCTTGGCGATGCGCAGTTTGAGAATGTCGAGCATCTGTTTGAGCTGGAAGTCCGCCTGCGCGCTCATGGTCACGGTGGTCTCTTGCAGCTCGAACTTGGCGCCGCTGCCCTTGAAGTCAAAGCGCTGCTCGAGCTCGCGTACCGCCTGATCCACCGCGTTGGTGAGCTCGTGCAGGTTGATTTCGGAGACGACGTCGAAGGAGGGCATGGCGAGTCACCCTTCAGGGCTTGCGATAGGGCTGATAGGATTTTTCTTCGATGATGGCCGAGTCGAGCTTGCGATTGATGCGATGTTTGATCGCGGCGCGCTCGTCGTTACGCAGGTACACTGAGCGGGCGAGCTCGACAAAGGTGGTGTCGAAGCGCTGCTGCGCCTCGTGCTCGCGAATGCGATCCTCGATGTCCCACAATTGCGCATTGACCTGCTGCAGTTGCGCCTCGTCGGCGGCAACCGCCGGATCATTCGGTAGGGAGCGCCGCCAGATCTGCTCCAGCAGCGTCAATTCATATTTGACGTTGGCGAGCTTGGCCTGATCGTTCAGACGCGCGCTCTTGATTCGAAGGATCGTAATCTTGTCGAGCAGCTCGCCCGGAGAGATCGGAACCAGCAGAGTGTCCATGACCGCTATGTTAACAGTTGGGGGGGTGGCGACCGGGCAGCCATGAGTGCGTCGAGGCGTTCGCGTACATCGGCCACTTCGATCAGGTCCATGACGTCGGCTGGCTCGATCTTCTCGGTCCACGGCAGTTCGTCAGCACTGCGGCCGTGATACTTGCGCGCCGCTGCCTCGTAACGATCAACACACCACTGGCGCGAAAGATAGGGTCCGGTGCGCTCGAGGCGTGTGGCCGCCCACAGGCCGAGTACCGGTGTGTTGACCATGGTTGCCATGTGCGCTGGGCCGGAGTCGGGCGCCAGCAGCACGGTGGCGCGCGACAGCAATGCCAACAGGCCGGGTAGGGTGTCACGTCCGGTCTGATTGACCAGGGGTGCCTGGGCGTGCCGCTCGATGGCAGCGGCGGTCTCGCGCTCGAGCACCGTCGGACCGCCGCTCAGGATCACGCGCATGCCGTAAACGCTTGCGGCGTAGTCGGCGATGGCGGCATAGCGTTCGGGGCGCCAGTTGCGCGCCGCGTGACTCGAACATGGGCTGATCACGAGCGTCGGCCGGGAGTCCGGAATCAGAGACGTGGCATAGCGCTGCGCATCCTCGGGAAGCGGCAGGTTCCACTCCAGATGACCTGGCTCTAGGCCCAACGCCGACAGGAAACCCTGGAAGCTGTCCAGCACGTGCTGCCGCGTACGCGGCTCGATCCGGGCATTGGTGAACAACCACTGCAGCTCGCGTGCCCGCGCGCGATCGAATCCCAGCCGCAGCGTCGCTGGCACGAAGGCGGAGAGCAGGCTGGCCCGCAGCGAAAGCTGCAGATGCAGCAACACATCGAAGCGGCGGCCCTGCAGCGCGCTGCGCAGCCTGCGCGCCGCACGCAGGCCGTCGCGTTTGTCGATAGTGATAAACTCGATCTCAGGCAACAGACTCATCAGCCGCGCCTCGGCGCGACCAATGATCCAGGTCAGCTGTGTCGCCGGCCAGGCCTGTTGCAGCGTCCGCACCAGCGGCACGACGTGACAGGTATCGCCGATCGCCGAGAGCCGCAGGATGCACAGGCTCTTGGGTCGCTCTGAGAGATGCAGCATGTCCAAAATTTTGATCTGGCCCGAGGGCGCAAACGTCCGCCAAAAGCCCATTCGCGGCGGCGCGATGCTATATGACGCGTCCAGGGCCGGCAACGCGGAAGCCTCCTGGTTCGACCCCATCTGGTGGTCGGGCCGAGGCAGCGTGCGCGAAGGTGAGGAAGGCCGCGGCTCGACCCTGTTCATCGAGGCAGACGGCCGCGACCTGGTATTGCGCCAATATCGGCGCGGGGGATTCGCCGCCCGGCTTTCCCGCAATCGCTACCTGTGGCAGGGCGGTAGCCGTACCCGTTCATTTTCGGAATGGCATCTACTCTATCTGATGCGGCACGCCGGGTTGCCGGTACCCACACCGATCGCCGCCTGCTACCGCCGGACTGGCCGCTACCTTTACACGGCGCAGATCCTGACCGAACTGATTCCGAATGTGACTTCGCTGGCGGCACGTCTGATCAGCGCCCCGGTGCCCTTCATGATGTGGGTCGAGACCGGCCGTGCGCTGCGTCGTTTTCACGCAGAGGGTGTATTTCATGCCGATCTCAACGCACACAACGTGCTGCTGAATGACGGGCCGGAGGTGTGGCTGGTGGATTTTGACCGTGGCGCCCTGCGCAAGCCCGGTTTGTGGTGCGATGCCAATCTGGTGCGGCTGCGTCGCTCGATCGACAAGATCACCGCGACGCTGCCGCCGGAGCGCTTCTCCGATGCTGACTGGGCATCCTTGCTGAGCGGCTACTTCGCCGGTCTGGCGCAACCCGCCCCGGAACTGACAGTCGCCTAGTGCGCCGTCTGTACACGCTGTTGCTGTACTTGGCGCTGCCGTGGGTAACGCTGGTGGTACTGCTTCGCGGGCTGCGCGATCGTGAGTACTGGCGCGGCTGGAGTGAGCGCTTTGGTGCAGGACCGGCCCGCGGCGGCGGCGGGGTGTGGGTGCATGCGGTCTCCGTCGGAGAGGTGCAGGCCGCGGTCATACTCATCGAGGCACTGCGCTCGCGCGATAGCGCGCTGGACGTGGCGCTCACCTGTGCCACCCCGACCGGACGTACTCGTGCCGCCACGCTGCTGCCGGGGGTCGCTGTGAGCTATGCCCCCTATGATCTGCCGGGCAGCGTACGTCGCTTTCTCAAGCGTTCGCGTCCGCGAATGCTGATCGTGCTGGAAACCGAGCTTTGGCCCAATCTGCTGTTCGAGGCGTGGCGCGCCGGGGTGCCAACCGTGATCGCCAGCGCACGCGTCTCCGAACGCAGCACGGCTCGCTATCAAAGATTCCCGTCTCTGCTGCACGATGCGCTGGCGGCCAATGTCTGGGTAGGGGCGCAAAGCAGTGCCGATGCCCAGCGCTTTGCCGTGCTCGGCGTGCCGCCGGCGCGCCGACGCGTGCTCGGGAACATCAAGTTCGATCGCACGTTCGCAGCGGATCTGCCGCAGCGAGGGTTGGGGCTGCGCGCGCGCTATGCATCAGGGCGCCCAGTGTGGGTCGCGGGCAGCACGCATCCCGGCGAGGAGCAACCGATACTGCTGGCGCACCGGCAGCTGCTGCAACAGCTGCCGCAGGCGTTGCTGGTGCTGGCACCGCGTCATCCGCAGCGTTCTGACGAGGTCGCTGACGGCATTGCGGCGTTGGGCTTGAGTTTCGAGCGCCGCTCGCTGTCGGCGGCCGCGTCCACTGCGGTACTGCTGCTGGACACGCTGGGCGAACTCATGGACTTCTACGCGGCGTGCGATGTCGCCTTCGTGGGCGGAAGTCTGGTACCGATCGGCGGCCACAACCTGCTCGAGCCGGCGGCGGCCGGAGTGCCGGTTCTGACGGGTCCCCATCAGTTCAACAGCCCGCAGATCGCGCGCGCGATGACGGATGCTCACGCGGTCACGATCGTTCACGGCGCCGCCGAGCTGGCAGGTGCCCTGATTCGATTGCTGCAAGATCCGGCCGCACGGACGGCGCAAGGCATGGCCGCGCGTGCAGTGATCGATGCGAATCGCGGTGCGCTGGCGCGCATGCTCGAGCTCATCGAGCAGGTCGGAGCGGTCTAGCTACGGCGGCGCCGGCGGGGTCAGCGGGGCGGGCGCGGGCACGGAAGGCGGTGGCGGTCGAGGCTCGATCAGCCAGCCATTGATCTGTTCGATCGTCGCGCGATCCAGGTTGCCGGCGGCCAGGCGTAGCGCTACCAGATCATTCAGGTAGCCATACTTGGCGAGCGCGTAGTTGGTGTCATCCTGCAACAGCTGCGCCCGCTGGGTCAGCACATCGACCACGGTCTTGGTGCCGACCTGGTAGCCAGCCTGGGTTGCCTCCAGCGCCACGCGGTCGGATTCGACGGCCTGCTTCAACGCTTGCACCTGCGCGATCTGGCTGATCAATCCCTGGTACGCATCACGCGTCTGTTCTTCGGTCTGGCGCGAGGCGAAATCAGTACCGGCCTTCGCGGCCTGCCAGCTGTAGCGCGCCTGGCGGACCTTTGACTGGGTGGCCCCGCCGGTGAAAATCGGCACCGATATTCCGAGCGACCAGAAGACATCGTTGGTGTCGACCACGGTGGGCAGACCGTTGATCGAGCCAACCAGCTCATTCTGCGTGACGGCCGGATTGGTGCCGTTGAAGTGACCGTGCTCGAGTGCCCAGTTGCGCGACACGGACACGTTGACGGTCGGCAGGTGTCCGCCATAGGCCGTCAGCAGATTGTCGTGCGCGATGTCAGTGGCCAGCCTGCTCGCAATGAGGTTGGCATTCTGATTCATCGCGCTGTTGACCCACTGATCCTCGCTGGCCGGATCCGGATTGAGCAGCGGCATGTCGTCACGCGGGCCAGCCAGGCCCTGATAGGTTTCGTTGGTGATCGCGCGCAGCAGATCCTCCTGGGTCGCCAGTGCGCGCTTGGCCGCGATCACGGTGGCGCTGGTGCTGTCGCGCGACGCCTGCGCGAGTTCGACGTCGGTGATCGCGATCAGTCCTACCTTGTAGCGCTGCTCGGCTTGATCGAGTTGTATCTGCACCGATTGTAACGCGCTCTGCGTCGCCGCCAGCGTGTCCTGCGCCGCCAGCACTGCAAAGTATTGTGAGGACACGCGCTGGATCAGGCTCTGGGCCGCTGCCGCATAGTTGGCCTCACCCTGTGCCACCGTCGCGTCGGCCGCCTTGAGTGCGACCCAGTTGTCCCACGAGAACAAATTGATCGCGAGCGATGCGGCGGCGAAAGCCGGGGTGCGAATGTTGTCGCCGCCGATGCCGATGAAATTCTTGTTGGCGGTAACGTCGATCGGCAGCAGGTTCAGCAGTGCCTGCGTGCGATTCTCACGCACGGCCAAATGGGTGAAGGACGCCTGCTGCCACAGGGGGTCACTATCGAGTGAGCGGTTGTAGACGTCGAGCAGATTGACCGCTGCGGCATTGCCGCATGTCACGACGCTGAGCACGCCGATCGGCCACAGACACTTCTTCATGAGTGTCGAACTAATAACTCTGCAGGCTCGGATCGATGTCGTGTGTCCAGGCGTCGATGCCTCCGGTCAGATTGGCGACCCGCTCGAAGCCACGCGACGCGAGATACGCGGTCGCGCGGCGGCTGCGGCCGCCGGACTTGCACATCACGACGGTGTCGGCCTTCGGATCCAGCTCCGACAGGCGCTGAGGCAACTCATTGAGAGGAATATTGATCGCTTGCGCCAGGCCCGCGATGGCCACCTCCCACGGTTCGCGTACGTCGATCAGGCGCACGATCGCACCCGCGTCCAGCTTGCGTTTGAATTCGGTAGGATCTATTTCCTCGGCAGCCATAGTCGTTAGAAGCCAAAAGCCTCCGGTTGTGGTGCGTGTTCCAGCGCCTCGATCGAGGTTTCAAACAGCGACTGGCGCTGCCACTCATTGTCACCAAGCCTGGTCACAAGGTTGGCTTCCTGCAACGTGCCGGTGCCGACCACGACGAACAGGCGTCCACCGACCTTCAATGCTTGCTCGAACCGGCTCTGATAGATTGGCAGCGAGGCGGTCAGCACCACCACGTCGTAGCGCGGCTCGTCCGATAGCTGCATCCCATCCGCGACCACCACTTCACAGGGCAGGGTGGGTACGGTTGCCTGCAGATTGGCGCGGGCGAAACCGGCCAGCTCCGGGTGCAGTTCGAGCGATCGTACGCGCCCTCCCAGGCGGGCCAGGCAGGCGCTCAGGTAGCCCGATCCGGTGCCAACCTCCAGCACTTCGTCGCCGCCCCGTAACGCCAGCTCCTGCACAATGCGTCCCGCGATCATCGGCCGCAGCATGCGTTTGCCGCACG
>DATMRM010000392.1:0-12143 GCA_035566155.1 Steroidobacteraceae bacterium
GCTTGAGCAGGTCGCGCGTCGTCGCAGTGCCGACCGATTCGGCCTGTGCAGCGGAGGCCAGACCCACGAACAGTGGATACAGCGTCGCCGCCGACAGCCGCGCAACCGTGGCTGATTGCGTCCAGCGATAGTCGTAGTAGACCCCGGCGCTGTCGTCCCACAGATAGTGGTCGATCGCTGCCGCACGCTTCTTGGCGCGCTTTTCGAACTCGCGCGCGCACGTCTGATCGGAGCGGCGGTGGCAGCCGGAGCGGATCGCGTTCTCCAGGCCATAGATCAGGCTGTTGAGATCGATCGGTACGATCTCGGTCGTATCGATGCTGCTGCGGGTATGCCCGTCCGCGAACCAGCGTGATCCAAAATCCCAGCCGCTCTCGGCCGCGGCACGGATCTCGCGGTACACCTGCTGCGCGGGCCGCGCGCTCTGATGCGCGAGCTCGACGTCTTCGCGATACGACTCGTCGCGCGGTGTGTTGCGATCATCCCAGTAGCGATTGAGGATCGAGCCATCGGGCATGGCGACCACACGGCGGTGCGCCTTGCCAGGCTGCAGCGCGGTCGCCCCATCCATCCAGAACGCATATTCGCGCTTGAGCTGCGGCAGATAGCGCGCGTAAGCGGCGGCCGGATCTTTCGGGGAAAACAGTGCCACCATCGCAAAGAAGAGCGGCGGCTGTGAGCGGCTCAGGTAATAGCTGCGGGTGCCGTTTGGGATGTGCCCATAGGTATCGATCAGATACCCAAAATCGCGCACCATGTCCTCGACCAGATCGTGCCGGTTGCTCTGTTCCAGGCCCAGCATCGTGAAATACGAATCCCAGTAGTAGATTTCCCGAAACCGACCGCCGGGTACCACGTAGGGGTGTGGCAGCGACAGCAGCGAGGAATAGCGCGGCGCAGTGCTGCTGGTATGGGTCAGCGTGTCCCACAGCGAATCGATGTGTCGCAGGATCGGAACCTGTTGTGGCGGCGACGGTGGCGCGCTCGCTTCTGCAGGCAATGAAAAATGCGCATCGACAAACCCTCTGAGCGCATCCGGGCTCGTCGGATGCAGCTTGTGGTACTGAAGCAAGATCCCGGCAGGAACACTCCTGGCCGTGGCGTCCGGAAACGCCTTCTCATCCTGAAACAGCGCCTGCTTCTGCACGGCGACGAACAGATCCTTATAGACCACCTGCGGAGGATCCGGGTACTTTGCCTCTGCAGACCGTGCGCTCAGCGGCGCCAGCAGCGCCAGCAGCGCCAGCAGCGCCAGTATCACGATCGGGCGCACCAGCTGATCAAGTCTCACGCCTTGGGCCTGCGCGCGAAAATTCCAAACGCGAGAATGATCAGGTAGCAGATAGCCGGGATGAACAGTCCGGACTTCAGGTCGCTGGCGTTGATCCAGTCCACCGCCAGACCGGTCAGTCTCGGCACCACCGCGCCGCCGACGATCGCGACGCAAATGATGCCTGAGCCCTCCGCGGCACGCGGCCCGAGTCCTTCGCTGGCGAGAGAAAAAATGGTCGGAAACATGATCGAGTTGAACAGCCCGATTGCAAGCAGCGACCAGCCCGAGACCGGTCCCACAAGGGTCATCGAGATCACCAGCAACAGCACGTTCATCGCGCCGGCAAAGGCCAGCACCTTGCCCGGGGAGAACAGGCGCAACAACGCGGAGCCGATGAAGCGTCCGAACATGGCCCCGCCCCAGTAGTACGGCACGTGCTTGCCGGCATCTTCGGCCGCGAGCCCCAGCACATTCGTCTGTTCCAGATAGTTGACGATCAGCGAACCGATGGAGACCTCCGCACCCACGTACAGGAAGATGCACAGCGCGCCGAAACCAAAGCGATGATCGCGCAGCAGATTGAGAGCATGACGAAACGTCACGGATTCCAGCGGCGTCTCGACCAGTCGATTGCGGCGCAGCCACACCAGCAGTGCAACGATGGCGCATCCCGCCGCCAGACCCAGATAGGCCAGCACCACCGCATGGGTCGCCTGGGTGCGGTAGGCCGACAGCGCGGCCCCCGTGAGCTTGGAAGCGTCGGTCGCGGCCAGCGACCCCAGGATCAGAATCGATCCGACGTAGGGAAATATCGTGGTACCGAGCGAGTTGAAGGCCTGCGCGAAGGTCAGCCGGCTATGCGCGGTGGCTGGCGCACCGAGCATCGAGATCAGCGGATTGGCTACCACCTGGACCGTGGTGATGCCTGCACCCAGGACAAACAGCGCCAGCAGAAAGGCGACGAAGGTTCCGGCCGAGGACGCCGGAACGAACAGCAGACATCCGGCAGTCATTGTCAGCAGGCCGATGACGGCGGTACGCAGGTAACCAAAGCGTCGTACCACCGCCGCTGCCGGCAGCGACACAATGAAATACGACACGAAGAACGCCGACTGCACCAGCATCGCGTCCGCATGCGAGAGCGTGAACAGCTCCTTCAGCTTCGGAATGAGGACATCGTTGAGACTGGTGATGCCACCAAAGATGAAGAACAGTCCCATCACGAAAATTCGCAGGTCCGGTGCGTCCTGAGAGGCCGCGCCCAGGTCGGTAGGCGCGCCGTCCGCTTGGGCGTCGGGCGCAGAGTGCGCTGTCATGGATACCCCGCTTGTTGGCCGCACGACCTTACCTGATGGGCCGCGCAAAATCATGACGCCCGGATCCTACATATCCGGCCTGGGCGTTCGACTGCGTACAGCGCTTGCGCTCAGCGGCGCGGATCGGTATGCGCCGGTATCGCGGCCGCGGGCGGTGCCGAGCGCACTTCGACCTGACCTTGGTTGACGAGCGTCGTGGAATAGACCTGCGACTCACTGCCGGGCTGCAGCCAGACGACGCCGATCACCGCGGCGGTGAGCGCCGCGGCAGCCGCGACCCACCACAGGTGGCGTTGGCCTGGGAATGCCTGCCGCGATGATTCAGGCTCTACGGCCAGATGAGGATCCGTCAATCCGGACTCAGCCAGCTGATCCAGTGCGACCCAAACCCTGGACAGCTCCTCCATCGAGCGCCGGTGCCGCGGACCCTGGCGCAGCCACGCTTCATAGGCGCGCTGTTGATCGGCTGCGAGCGGTCCGGCGTCCAGGCGCCAGACCCAGCTCGCGGCCTGCTCATCGATCTCGGCGCGGGTGCGCAGTCGGACCACTTCGCTCATTCGGCATCTCCGCCGTCACGCAGACGACATACCGTGCCCGGTTTGAGCTTCGGATCCATGGTTTCCAGCAGCCCTGACTCGCGCAGGTAGTCCCGGTAGCCCACCAGTCCCCTGACCACGTGCTTTTCGATGGCGCTTGGAGAGAGATCGAGCACCTGCGAAATCTCCTCCAGCGAAAGCTTGAACACCTTCCGCAACTGCAATACGCGCCGGCACAGCGGGGCCAGCCCGTCCATCCCCCGATCGGTCGCCGGATGGGGCTGACGGCGAGCGCGCTCGACGGCCAGCTTGTGGCCTATTCGAAACAGCAGGGCTTTGGGCGATTCCACGCTCCGATAGTCGTCGAGCGCGTAGACCCGAACGAACGTGTCCTGGACCAGCTCCTCAATGTCTGCGGCGCCCGACGCGAATCTCGACAGGTACCGCTGCAGCGCCGTGCGATGGCGGCAGACTTCTGTCGTGAACCAATCGTGCCGTGCATCGGCCATCGGAAACCCCCTAGGGGCTAGTCTACTCTCGGCGGCGCTCCACGGTCATCCTCAGCTCCTCACGCACGCGCAGATTGATCTTGGCTTCCATCTCGAGCGACCCGGTGCGCTCGCTTCGCAAGCGAAAGGAGCGCGCCGCGTGATAGAGATGAATCGCCATTTCGTAGATTGCGAACGTCTCGCCGACGCAGTGCCGCGGGCCGGCGGAAAACGGAATGTACGCATAGCGATGCTGATCGGCCATGGCCTCCGGCGCGAAGCGCTCGGGGCGGAACTGCTCCGGATCGCTCCAGTGTTGCGGGTGCCGGTGTACAACGTACGGACTCATCAGTACGTCGGCGCCCGCTGGCGCCTGATGACCCAGCAGTCGATCGGCATGGATACAACGGCGCGACAGCACCCACACCGGCGGATATAACCGCAACGCCTCGGCAATCACCTGATGCGTATAGTGCAGCGACTCGAGTGACTCGAGCCGCAGATCCGGCAGCTCGATCGCGTCCACTTCGGCGTGCAGCTTCGCCTCCACGGCAGGATGTTGCGCCAGCAGGTACCACACCGAGTTGAGCACTGCGGCGGTGGTTTCGTGGCCGGCGACGATCAGCGACATCACTTCGTCGATGAGTTCACGATGTGACATCGGTTTGCCGTCGCGATCGCGCGCCGCCATCATCATCGCCAGCCAGTCGATCGCGCTGTCGCCCGGCGGTGAGGCTTCACGCCGGCCGATGACCTGATCGATGTGCTTGCCGAGCTGGCGGAACCGATATGCAAAGCGCAGGTCGCGGCTCGTGTCCTCGCTCAGCATCGCGAACGGATTGCCACCTTCGGTCTGGCTCATCTCGTCGTAGTCGGCACCGAAAGTCGCGCGCAGCACAACCTCGAGCGCACCTTCACTGGTTTCCCGGGTGATGTTGAACGGCTCGCCCGAGACCGACTTGGCTGCCCAATCGGCCAGGCGGCGTTTGGTGATTGCCTCGATGGTGCTGCCGAAGCGCTCGACCTGCGCGCGCTGGAACATCGGCTGCATCATGCGATGCTGCCGCCGCCACACTTCGCCCTCACTCACGATGATGCCGTTTCCCACCAGCACCTTGACGCGATCCAGACCCACTCCGATCGTGTAACTGCGGTGATTGGACACCAGCACGCGCTTGATGCTCTCCGGATCGGACAGCACCCAGGTATCGCGTTCGCGACTCGGAATGACGACACGGTAGAGATCACCGAGGGCCGCGAAATCGCGCATCATGTGCGGCAGCGCTTCGTCGTTCTCTCCCACCTCGAGCTGCGCGTGCACGCACGGTGGGCCGGCCGGCCTGTCGTCCGAGGAACTCATGTCGCAATATACCCTATGGTTGCTCGAGGCCGTCAGAGGTAGGGCAGCATGAGACGCGCCGCGCTGTCGCGCAGGCGCACCGGCCACGAACGGCGCTCCAGGTCCTGCAGCGTCAGTCGGGTTTTCTGGTTGGCCCGAATGATGGCGCTGACCTGCTCGACCAGCGCTGAGTGATACGCCTCGAGGTTGATCTCGAAGTTCAGGCGGAAGCTGCGCATGTCCCAGTTGGCGCTGCCGATGAAGCACCAGGTGCTATCGACGGTCAGCAGCTTGGAGTGATCGAACGGCAGCGAGTGCGTCCAGACACGACAGCCGGCGATCAGCAGCGGCTCGATGTGCGCGCGCGTGGACCAGTCCACGCTCGGATGATTGCTGCTCTCCGGCAGCACGATGTCGATCGTGACGCCTCGAATGGCCGCCAGCGACAACGCCGTGATGATGCGATCGTCGGGCAGAAAATACGGCGTCATGATCTGGATCGAGAACTGTGCGCAGGCGACCGCCGACAGCACCAGAAATTCAATCTTTTCCAGATCCTGATCGGGCCCAGAGGTCACCGCGCGCGCGATGCTGTCTCCCGCCCTCTGCAGCAGCGGGCACCAGGTGCTACCGAGCAAGGCCTCGCCGGTCGTGAACGTCCACAGCTCCGCAAACGCCCCGCACAGCTGCGAGACCACCGGCCCGGCAACCCGAAAGTGCGTGTCGAGTACCGGGTAGCGCGGATGAGTGCTCACCAGATTTTCGGCCCCGATGTTCAAGCCGCCGGTGAATGCCAGGCTGCCATCCACGATCAGAATCTTGCGGTGTGAGCGCAGATTCAGGAACGGCATGCGCCACGGCATGGCCGAGTGCAGAAAGCGCGCGACCGGCACCCGGGCGCGGCGCAATTCATAGTAGGTGCGCGACCAGAGGTAGCCAGCGCCATACCCATCGATCAGCACACGAACTTCGACGCCGCGCTGGTTGGCTGCAATCAGCGAACGAATGAACGCATTGCCGGCACGGTCGGCGCGAAAGATGTAGCTCGACAGCACCACGCTGGTACTCGAAGCATCGATCGCGGCGAGCATTTGCGGATAGGCAGCGTCGCCATTCACCAGAATTCGGATGTCATTGCCTTCAGCGACACAGCGCTGGGTGATGCGCCGCCCTGCGAATTCCAGCGGCGCCAGATGATCGCTGCGATCACCGCCAATCGGCGGCGGCTGACGCAGTGGATTGCCCGGCTCGTGCAGCGAGCGCGCGCGTCGGCGCACGCGGTTGACGCCGAGCAACGCATACAGCAGGCTGCCGATCACCGGCGACAGCCAGGCCAGACCGATCCACGCCACCGATGAGCCCGGATTGCGCTTGGTCATCAGCACATGCACGGTCACACTCGCAGCCAGCGCAAAATGCAGCAGTGGCAGCCCGAGCGCGAGCAGTGAGGTCCAGTTTTGTGGCATCAGAGGCTAGGGTTCCGGGTCAGCGCTCGAGCTTGTGCGCCTTCAGTTCCTGACTGGCCAGCTCGACCGAAGGCGCGAAGCGCTGCATCTCAAAGTACCGCAGCCGCTTGTAGAGTGCGTAGTCGGCCGCGAGGTACGCCACAATCCATCCGCGCCAGCCATCCAGGACCGCCAGGCGCAGCAGATAGTCCTTGAGAAAAGTGAATGCGAAAACCAGGGGCCACAACGCCGGCACCGACGAGTGCCGCTGATCACGCCAGTCGAGCGCCTTGAGCTCGGCATAGCGCAGCGACTTCAATTCGTGGTGGACCAGTGTCGGATTCAGAAAGTGCATCAGTGGCGCCTGGAAGACGACCTCGCCCCCCTGATAGCGCAGCGATTCGTGTACCCGGGCCTCGCTCCAGCGGGCTCGCCCGCGATGATAGATACGCGCTTTGCGCTCACGCACCATCGCGCGATACCAGTGCAGCGGTCGGCCCATGAACCACGCTGTGCGATAAAGCACGCCGGCCGACGCCGTGGAGTTCAGCAGCGCCGCCAATCGGGCCTTGAGTTCCTGCGCCAGCTCGGGCGTGAGCGCCTCATCCGCATCCAGCGACAGGATCCACTCATGGCTGGCGAGGCTGTCGGCAAAGTTGCGCTGTGCGCCAAACCCCAGCCAAGGCTGATGAACGACGCGTGCACCATGCGCCGCGGCGATCGTACAGGTCTGATCCTCGCTGCCGCAGTCCACGACGACCTTCTCAGCGGCGAAATCCACACTGTCGAGGCAGCGCGCGATCGCGTCTTGCTCGTTGTAGGTGATGACGACCAGACTAATGGGTAGCATGCTCGATCACCACCTCACGCCAGGCGGTCAGAACCTCGGACGGTTCAATGTATAGCATCGATCGCCCTCCCGGACGCGCGCCGATCAGACAGCTCACCCGTGCATTTCTGCCGCGCGGGGCATACATGAAGGGTTCAGTGCTACCAAACAGCGTCACGACGCTACAACCCACCGCGGCCGCCAGATGCGCGGGGCCGGTATCCACCGAGACCATGCCGGTAGCCAGCTCCGACAGTCCAATCAGTTTCGGAATCGACAGCTCATGCACCACGTTGTGAGCGTGGGGGATGCTGGCAAGCCCCAAGATGCGCTCATTCAGCGCCGCCTCCTGAGGAACACCCAATAGCAGGATCTCATGCGCCGGGTGCATCGCTCGCAGCCCTCGCAGCACGGCTGCCCAGTTCTCTTCCGGCCAATACTTGAGATTGCTGCGCCGGCGCTGCAGACCGCGGCGCATCGTGCGCTTGTTGCCCACCTGTATCAGAATCAGCCGCTGCGCCGGCCAACCGCGCTGCTGCAGCCAGCGGGCAACCAGCAGGCGTTGCGCCGGGGTAACCACCAGCTCACCGTGCGCGTCCGAGGCACCGACCGGCAGATCCTCTCCGCCCAGAATGGGTGGGTTGCGGTAAGCAAAGCGCAACCAGCGATCGCAGAAGTGTGAGCCCATGAGCCCTTGCATATCCTCGTGGTGACACCAGTGCTCAGCCGTCCAGCCGGCCCGCCGCAGCAGGCTTTCGATCTTGCGATTGTCGTGATCGAACAGCCAGGTGGGACCCGGGCCACGTTCGCGCAGCCACCGGACCAGTCGTTGCTGCGGGCGACTCAGCCAGTACGGTCGCTTGCGGCTGCCAATTGCCTGGATGTCGCCGACACCTGGCTGATCACCCAGCAGCTCGGCCGTCCACTCAGCGGCCGCGATGACGTCGACCGGCTGACCGAAGCGCGCCTGCAGATGCCGGATCGCCACGGTCAGGATAACCATATCACCCAATGCGCCGAAGCGGACCACCAGCGGACGCGCATTCATGCGCGCACGCGGCGCAGCTCGGTTTCGAGGTCGCCCATCGCGCGCCGCACCCGCGCCGGAAAGTCGCGCTTGTTGTCCAGAAACCATTGGCGCGCAGCCTGGCCCAGCGCATTCAGATGCTCGGCCGGCATCGTCTGCGACTGCGTGACGGCCGCCGCCAGCGCGGCCGGCTCGAACAGCGCCACCCGGGAAAGGTTGTGCATGCCGGCCAGAGGCGCGGCCAGCAGCAGGCCGCGTTCTGCCGTGACCAGCTCGTTCATCGGCGCCGCGTCGCAGGTGAGCGTGACCGCGCCGACACTCAGGGCCTCGGCGATGTAGTGGCCCCAGCCTTCAGCCTCCGACAGGCACAGATGAAATCGATGCGAGTTCTGCAGCGTTCGCAGCTGCGCGTCGTCCAGGAAGCTCGTTTGCAGCAACACATTGCCCGCAGTCACCCGGTGAGCGGTCGTGACCGCCGCCTCATCCTGAATGACCGTCAGCGCCGGCCACTCCGGATGCCGGTGCCACTGCTCAAGCAAGCGCGTCGTGCCCTTGAGCTCGCTGCGCCCGGCCAGATGCAGAAAGCGGGGCTGACGCTGCACCCCTGCCGTCATGCGATCTTCGCTGTCGAAACCGATCTGGACCACACGACAGCCCTGCGCCGCGAAGATCCGCTCGGTCGCCGTGGTCTTGGCCCAGATCCGGTCGAAGCGCGCCAAGAGCGCGGCATCGCGGCGATCGAACCATTCCGGATTGGGTACCAGCACGTTCAGCGCAGCCTCGTGCAGAAACTGTGGCCACGCGTGCTCCAGCATGATGTTGACCTCGCACCGCGCACGGCTCGCGTGCGGGCGCGCGCGAGCAATGCGCGCCTTCCACTGTGTGAAGATCGAGCGCCGGCGCTTGCGCTCGCGTCGGTTGCACGGCAGCTCCTCGACCTGGCAGCCGCTGTCGCGCAGCGCCGCACCAAGCAGGCTGATATCGCGCGACAGGCCAACACCGTTCGCCTTGCCTATGAGCCGGACTCGCATGCGTTCAGACGTTCGACGGCCAGGCTGTGCCCGCGCTCGCTTGCCAGATGGCCTGACACAGGCGAGCGGCTTCGTTCGGCGAGACGTTGCTCACGTCGATCGAGAGGTCATTGGGCTTGAGCGGACCGTATTGCATCGGATCGGACGCGCGAAACAGGGCGACGGTCGGCACCGAAGTCGAGCTTGCCAGATGCATCGGCCCGGTGTCGGTGGAAACGAACATCCGCATCGAGGCAATGGCAGCGGACAAACCGCGCGGTGAGGCGACATGGAAGCCCGCGAAGCGCTCATCGGTGCGCTGATGCTGCGCAGTGGGCAGGCACTCGACCGCAATCGCGTCCGGCTCGAGTGCAGTGAAGGCGTTCCAGAACTGCAGCCACCATTCGCGTCCAAGCATCTTGTATCCGGCCGCGTGCGCGAAATAACCGATGACCTGACGCGTGGCCGACAGATCCGTGCGTCCGATCGCGCGGGCAACGACTTGCTGTCCGGCGTACCGCTCATCTTCGCGCAACGGCAACCACAGACGCACCGCTCCCGGCGAGTACTCCCGCCCGATCGCCCGATCAATCAGATACACCGGATGCGCGGCCTGATGCATCACATCGCGCGGCGGCGACACCGCATGCGTCAGCGGTGCCCACTGAAAATTGGTCACGAATCCGAGCCGGCGTCGCGCACGACACAACGTCATCACGGCTCGCCCGCTGTTGGATTCCGGAACCGGATCGATCGCCAGATCATAGCGCGTGGCACGCACACGCCGCAGCGCCGACAGGAACCGACGCACCATGCGATCGGTCTTGTGTGGGAATAGCACGACCTGCCTCACCCCCGGCATATCACCCAGCAGTTCCGGCGCGCGCGCATTCGCCACCGCCAGATCAATGACCGCATCGGGCAGCAGCTCATGCAGATGTCGGATCAGAGGCGTCAGGAACAAGGTGTTCCCCATGCGGCCGTTGATGCGACACACCAGCACCGAACGCACGCCATCGAGCGACAGCACGCTCTGGTAGTGACGCGGCCCCAGCAGGCGTGCCAACACCAGACCGAGCCGCCGCCGAAATGCGTGGCGCAGGGCGGCGAACCCGCGGCTGATCCGCAGCCTCACAGGTGCACGTGAAACCGGTGGCGTCAGCGCCTGAATGGTTGACTCCTAGCGGTAAGGATCCGCAGTGGCCAGATAGCGCTGCACGTACTCGCTGACGCCGTCTTCCAGCGACGTGAACGCACGCTCATAGCCTGCCAGGCGCAGGCGCTGCATCCGGGCCTGGGTGAAATACTGGTACTTATCAGCAAGCGTCGGTGGCATCTCCACGAATTCGACCGCCGGCTCGCGCCCGCAGGCCCGCAGCAACGCATGCGCCAGATCCAGCCAGGTTCGTGCCTTGCCGGTGCCGACATTGAACAGCCCCGAGACCTTCGGATGTTCCAGCAGCCAGAGGATCACATCCACGCAGTCCTTGACGTAAATGAAGTCACGCAGCTGCCCGCCGTCGGCGTACTGCGAGCGATAGCTCTTGAACAGCCGCATCGGCTCACCGGCGCGCACGCTGCCGAAATTGCGGGCCACGACGCTGCGCATCGTGCCTTTGTGATACTCATTCGGACCGTAGACGTTGAAGAATTTCAAGCCCACCCACTGCGGCGGCAGCGACGCGCCCTGCTCTACCAGACGCGCGACACGCCGGTCCACCAGGTGCTTGCTCCAGCCATAGGCATTCAGCGGGCGCAGGCGCGCGAGCGGCTCAACACCAAAGTCGTCGTCGAAGCCTGACTCGCCGTCACCATAGGTGGCAGCCGAGGAGGCGTAGATGAATGGAGTGGCCGACTCGCGGCACCACTCGAGCAGGTCGAACGTCGCGCGGATGTTGTTGCGCACGATCCGGTCCACGTCGGTCTCCGTGGTCGTGCTGACAGCGCCCATGTGCAGCACCGCGCGCAGCTTGCGCGAGGCTTGCCGCAGCCAGCCGGTGAGTTCCTCCGGCGCGATCACATCGGCAATCTCGTGTTTGGCGAGATTGCGCCAGCGCTCATCGCTGCCCATCCAGTCGCACACCACGACACTCTCACCGCGCGCGGCCAACTCGGCCGCCAGATTGGAGCCGATGAATCCGGCGCCGCCTGTCACGAGGTACATCAGTGCTCCGACAGTCCGAGCAGAATTGTCGCGGCCTCGCGCAGGTCTCTCACCGCGTAGTCGGGGTGCGCCGATCGCGCCTGCGCTGAGGCCGGATCCGGGGCGATCAGCATCGTGGTGGCGCCACTCTGGCGTCCAAATTCGACATCACTTATTTTGTCTCCAATCACAATGGCCCGACGGGGCTCGAATCCGAGTTCAGAGGCGGCATCGCGCATCAGCTGGGTGCCGGGTTTACGGCACGAGCAATGCTCCTCAGGACGGTGCGGACAGTAGTAAACGCCCTCAAGACGCGCCCCCGCCTGCCTGACCATTTCCATCAGCCTCACGTTCATCTGCCGCACCGTCTGGATAGAGAACATACCGCGCCCGACGCCCGACTGGTTGGTGATCACGATGAGACGGTACCCCTGCTCATAGATCGACCGCAGGCCTTCGGCGGCTCCGGGCAGAAACATCAGCCCGTCCGGATCGCTCAGGTATTGTCGGTCGACCACCATGGTGCCATCGCGGTCGAGGATCACGGCCCGGCCGCTGACCTGGCCGCTCACGCTTTCCGGGCAGCCGACATGCGTGCAAGGGTACTGCTGGTGCTGTGCGCCGGCAGCAGCTCCGCCAGCAGCACTTTGCCGCCGCGGCGCTGAACCAGGTCAGCGCCGACGACGGTTTCGACCGTGTAGTCGGCACCCTTGACCAGTACATCCGGCGCCAGCGCA
>DATMRM010000393.1:0-8804 GCA_035566155.1 Steroidobacteraceae bacterium
ATGATATTGCGCACCGTCTCTTTCTGCAGCCCGGAGTTGTTCGCAACCATCGTGCCGGCGATGCCGGAGGACAGAATATGCGTCGTACTGACCGGTAGCCCTAAGACATCGGCGGCCTCGATGGTGCCGAAGGCGATCAGCTCGGCACTCGCGCCCTGCGCGTAGGTCAGGTGCGCCTTGCCGATCTTTTCACCGACCGTCACGACGATCCGCTTCCAGCCAATCATGGTGCCCAGACCCAGCGCCAGAGCGACCGCGATCTTGACCCAGTTGGGAATGTAGTTCGTCAGTGCGCGCAGCCGCTTCTGATAGTCGCCGGCCTGCTTCGCGTCGAGCCCCGCGGGTAGCTGCTTGGCCTTGGCCATGCGGGCCAGCGTCTCGGACACCAGATAGATGTCCAGGCGCACTGAGCGGCGTTGGGCCGCGGGGACATTCGACAGGAGGGTGACGCCGGTCATGCTCTCGATCACGCGCTTGTTGGCGGCCTCGAGTGACGGCAGCGTCAGCTCCGAGGCCTTGCTCTTGCGCAGATACCCGGTCAGATTCTTGTGGGCAGCATCCGTTTCAGGGATCGCCGTCCCGGCCGGGACCACCTGCTCGAGATTGCGTTCGAAGCTGACCGCCGCGGCTGACAGCTTCGCCAGCGCGTCGCCCGAGGCGCTCATATCCAGCGCAAACGCGGTCGGGACGATGCCGACCAGGATCAGCACGATCAAGCCCATGCCTTTCTGGCCATCATTCGAACCGTGCGCGAAGCTGACACCGGTGCAGGTACCAATCAGCACCAGGCGGATCCACCATGGCGGGGGCTTGTTGCCTTCCGGGGCCTCATACAAGTGCTTGGAGCGCACGATCGACTTCAGCAGCAGCAACAACACTCCGGCCAGCACAAAGCCGAGCAGCGGCGAGAGCAGCAGTGCCTTGACGGTGTCCTGCACCTTGGCCCAGTTGACGCCATCGCCGAAGGCCGCGTCAGGGCTCAGCAGGGAGTTCATGAGACCAACGCCGACGATCGAGCCGATCAGTGTGTGTGAACTCGAGGCCGGCAGGCCCAGATACCAGGTGCCCACGTTCCATACGATTGCCGAGACCAGCAGCGCGAACACCATTGCAAAGCCGGCACCCGAGCCGACGTTGATGACCAGTTCGACCGGCAGCAGAGCCACGATGCCAAACGCGACCGCACCCGAGGAGGTCAGCACACCGATCAGGTTCCAGCTTCCTGACCAGACCACGGCATAAGCCGGTTTTAGGGAATGAGTGTAGATAACCGTCGCAACTGCG
This sequence comes from Steroidobacteraceae bacterium, assembly GCA_035566155.1. Lineage (GTDB taxonomy): Bacteria > Pseudomonadota > Gammaproteobacteria > Steroidobacterales > Steroidobacteraceae > FEN-1191. The sequence goes on from DATMRM010000393.1 coordinate 1,285, forward strand.
TTCGCCGTATCGTGAAATCCGTTCACGAACTCAAAGCTCAGCGCGAGCAGCAATGCCAGACACAGCAGAATTGCGGTCGGCAAGTCGATGCCTAGCGATGCAAGCACGGGATCCCTCTCTATTGATGTTATAGGTTCGAAAGAAAGTGCGAAGGCAGACTATGACCGTCCTGTGACGCTTTCATGACGCGCCTTGGTACGCGAGATTAATTTCGTCAGCAAGCACCTGTCCCTGCGGACCTACCCCTTGGGTATTCTCTGACAGCTATTTCGAAGGGTCTTCAGCTCTTTCGTGCACGATATTCGGAGAAAATTCCCAACTCGACGTGGCGATGGACCTGCTGAAATCCCGCCACCGACAATGAGCCCAGAATCACGCCAGGTGCGGTGCAGGCCTCTATCGTGTCCCAGTAGTACCGCATCAGCTCAGGCGTAGCAGACTGACGCGCGATCACGCGCGACAGCAGCGGCACCCAGCCGCGCATGTACGCTCTGAGCATCGCGCGCCCCAGCGCTCGCTCAGGCCGCGTGATCTCGAGCAGACACAGTCGCCCGCCGGGCTTCAGGACCCGATGAAACTCATGGAAGGCGATCAGCAGATCGCTGATGTGCCGGAGCGCGTACCCCATACTCAGAAAATCTGCTGACGCGTCGGCGACCGGAATGGTTTCCGCGCGGCCGGCGATCAGGCGCACGCCCCGAGGAACCTTGGCGTGATCGATCATGCCGGCACTCGGATCCACACCGGTGACCAGTGCTGAATCGCCGACAATGAACGCCGCTTGGCGCGCCACGAGCCCGGTGCCGGTGCCAATGTCGAGCACCGACATGCCCGAGGCCAGTCCCGCACGCACCAGCGCCCGGCGCCGATACCATGGCCCCGAGCCAAACCCCATCATGCGCTCTACCCGATCGTAGTCCTCAGCGGTTCGATCGAAGAGGTCCCGAAGATAGTCGCGCCGATGCGCTTCATCAGGGTAATAGTTGGTGAGAACCGGATGCGGTGTCGCCATGGTGCGCAGGCTACGCCATGAGCGGTGCCGAAAGCTATCCGATGCCCGTCACGCCATCCGTGAGGCATGCAACGCAGCTGCAACTCCACGCACACCTCGCTTTCACCAGCGCGACACAGTTGCAAATCGCTTCTGGGGCTACATAAAGAAGAAAGGCGTGCGAGCTTGTGTGAACTTCATCGCTGGCGCTTCGCGGGGAATCTGTTATCTATTGAATGCCATGCGTCGTGAACGACTTCAACTGGTCGGGAGCGACAGGACGCGCTACTACGCGCCCGTCGCGATCTGTGTCTATCTTGCCGGCCTGTGTGCCGCGACCATCGTCACGTCGGCCTTCCTCCGCGATCACCACGAGAGCATTGCAGTCAGCGCGGCGGGCCTGTTTGGCCTGATGATGTCGTGCGCGCTGGGTGCCGCGCTGCTGTTCACGCAGCTGCGGGAGCTGCGCTTCGTATCCGTTCACACCCATTCGGATGCGCAGTCGCAGTATCAGCGCATTCTGGCGCTGGCCCGCGATCAGGGCTGGCGGATCACCGGCGATGAGGCCGGGCAGCGCCTGGAAGCGCGCACCACCGGATCGGTGCTCGACGCCGGAGAACTCGTGGTGGTGCAGTTCCGACCGGACGAAGTGCTGGTCGCCAGCATCTGCGATCCGAGCATTGGTTTCTCGCTCGTGGGCCAGCGCCGCTGCCAGCACAACCGCGAGCTGGTTCTGCACGCTCTCGCCAGCTAGGGCGCTGCACGCCGTCTTTCTCGCTCGTCTCTTGACGGCGCCAATTGGGCCGTCCTAATATGGCTAATACGAACGATTATCGTTAGCATTCGTGTTAACAGAACGAGGAGCGGCAGTGCCTCGATTCCGCCCCCGGGCCTTGCCGATGTTGCTGTGGCTTGCCGGCGCGAGTGCTCAGGCGGCCCTCGCGCAGGTCTCCCTCGACGAGGTGCAATCCTCCACCTCCAACAGCCCCAGCGCCGAGCGTCTGGAAACGGTCCTCATCGAGGCCACGCGGGTCGGAGGTCCGCAAGTCTCCCCTACCGGCGCGAACGACTACGCGGTGACGGCGCGCGATATTTCCGCGTTGCCCGCCGCGGGTACCTCCCCGATCACCGATGTCCTGACGCATATGCCGGGTGTCGCGCTCGACCAGAACCAGCAGATCCACATCCGCAACACCGAGGGACCGCAGTTCCAGTACCAGATCAACGGCGTGCTGATTCCCCTCGACGTCAACACCAATCCACCGTTCGTCTCGATGATCAATCCGATGTTCGTACAGCAGCTGGACCTGCTGGATGGGGTGCTGCCCGCGCGTTACAGCTACGCCACCGGCGGTGTGGTCGAGATCCGCACCAAGGATGGCTGCCAGCAGTCGGGCGCGGATATCAGTGTCACCGCCGGCCAGCGCAGCAGCTTCAGCCCGAGCTTTCAATACGCGACCTGTACCGCAGGCCTGAGTTCCTACGTCAGTGTGCTCTATCAGCAGAGCAACACCGCGTTCAGTTCCGCCACACCCGAAGCGGATGCAATACACGATCGCACCCAGTCAGGGCAGGCGTTCGGCTTCTTTTCCTACCCGCTCGACAGCTCGATGACAGTCACACTGTTGCTGTCGGGCGCCAGCAGCACCAATCAACTGCCGAACGTCCCGGATCTGCCGCCGGCGTTTGCGCTGGACGCGGTTCCTCGTCCGCCGAACTCCGCGCAGATCGGTTCGCACCTGGATTTCGGTGACTACCTGGCGCTGGTTTCGCTGATCGGCACGCCGAGCAGCGAACTGAGCTATCAGCTGGCGTACACCGAACACGGCATCTCACAGCGCTTTCGCCCGGATCAGGTCGGCGAGCTCGTCTATCAGGGGGTCGCCTCCAGCGCCAGTCACATCGACCACGATCACACACTGCAGGGGGATCTCACCTACAGCATCGGCGATCATGTACTCGGCAGCGGTTTTTATGCCGGGGATTATCTGGTGAGCGCCAACGATTCGTCACGGGTGTTTCCGCGGGATCCCTCGTGCGCCAACACCGATGGCTGCGTACAGAGCAGCAACGTGCCGGTCACTGTGATCAACGACGCCGAAGCCAGCAACGGGCTGCTCGGAGTCTACCTCAACGATCTGTGGCAGATTGCACCGCAGCTGCGTGCGAACCTCGGGCTGCGCTGGGATCATCTGAACGGTTTCACGCAGCGCGGCCAGTTCGATCCGACGATCAATTTCATCTATACGCCCAGTCACGACACCACGATTCACGCCGGATTCGCGCGCTACTTTCAGGTGCCGTCGTTCCTCGGCATCTCGCCCACCGCCCAGACCGCATTCGTCAATACGACGGCCGCGGGCCCGCCAGGTGTTGCGGCACCGGACACGGAGGATGACTACGAATGGGACGTCGGTATCGCGCAGCAGCTCACCGGCCGCTTCACGATGTCGGTGGACAGCTTCTTCGAGCGAACGCATCGCTATCTGGACACCGGTCAGTTCAGCGACGTCCCGATCTTCGCGCCCTTCAACTACCACTGGGGCTACATCTGGGGCACGCAGCTCGCCACCAAATATCGCGGCGATCACCTCAGCGCCTACGGTAACCTCACGATCGGACTGAATCGCCAGCGCGCAGTGCTGACCGGGCAGTTCAACTTCGATCCGGTTGAACTCGCCTACATCGATAGCCACTCAATCACGCTCGATCATCAGCCGCTGTATGGCGCCTCCGGTGGCGCGAGCTATCAGTGGGGCTCATACGCACTGAACCTCGACGGGCTCCATAGCAGTGGTCTGCGAGGCGGCTTTGCCGACCTGGAGCCTCTGCCCTCGGTCACGCAGTTCAACCTCAGTGCCGACTACTCGATCACGCTCCCCGGCATCGGCGTGCTGACCAATCGGCTCGGACTGCTGAACCTGCTCGACCGTGTCAATCTGATCCGTCCGGCCCAAGGCATAGGTATATTTCAATCCGCTTACGGCCCGCGTTTCACGCTTTTCGACAGTATTTCTGTCCACTTCTGATATGCCTTGGGGGGGCCATGACACCGATTTGCCGGCGGGCGGGAGGTGCGCTACCTTGCACACGGGCCTAGGGACGAATGCCCACTATAAAAACCAAAGGGGGTCTGTCATGGCAACATCCGATGCCGTGGATTGGGACGCGATCACTCGCGACCCGCGCTTCCAGAGTCTTCACAAGCGCAAGAGCGCGTTCCTGTGGGGACTGATGGCAGTGTCGGTGATCTACTATTTCCTGCTCCCGATTGGCGCGGCCTATTTCCAGGATCTGTTCAAGATCCGGGTCTGGGGCGTAGTCAATGTAGGACTGCTGTTTGCGCTGAGTGAATTCGCGGTCGCGTGGATCGTGGCCTGGATCTACTCGCGCAAGGCGAGCCGCGACTTCGATCAGCTCGCCGCACAGATCTGTGCAGAGTGCACCCACACGCCCCCGCTGCAGGCTGCCGCCGGAGGTCTGCCGTGAGTAAGCAGACTATTACCTTCCTGGTATTCGCCGTGGTCGTAGCCATCACGATGTACGTCACCTACGTGGCCGCCAAGCGAGTGCGCTCGGTGTCGGACTTCTACACCGCCGGTGGCGGTGTCAGCGGTTGGCAGAACGGCTGGGCGATCGCCGGCGACTACCTGTCGGCGGCATCGTTCTTAGGCATCGCGGGATTGATCTCGCTGTATGGCTATGACGGCTTCATGTACTCGGTAGGCTGGCTGGTGGCATATGTCACCGTGCTGCTGCTGATCGCCGAGCCCTGCCGCAACATCGGCCGTTACACGCTGTCGGATATCCTGGCGTACCGCAACGATCCGACCAAAGTCCGGACGGTCGGTGCGATTTCAACGATCACCGTCTCGACGTTCTACCTCACCGCGCAGATGGTGGGTGCCGGTGTGTTGGTCAAAACCCTGATCGGCATCAGCTATGAAACATCCGTAGCGTGCGTAGGCGTACTGATGCTGCTGTACGTGCTGTTCGGCGGCATGGTCGCGACCACCTGGGTGCAGATCATCAAGGCGGTCCTGCTGGTCACCGCATCGATCATCATCGTGCTGCTGGTGTGGACGCCCTATGGATTCTCGCTGCCGGCCTTCCTCAAGGATGTCGTGGGGGATGCCAAGGTGCAGGCGCGTGTGGCCGCCTTGCTGGGCGATGCCTCGAAGAACATGTCCGCGTCCGAACTGGGCCAGCGCTTCCTCGAGCCCGGTCTGTATTTCAAGGCACCGATCGATCAGATCAGCCTCGGCATGGCATTGGTATTCGGTACTGCCGGATTGCCTCACATCCTGATGCGCTTCTTTACGGTGCCGACGGCACAGCAGGCGCGCAAGTCGGTCGTGTGGGCGATGGTCGTCATCGGCGGTTTCTATGTGCTGACGCTGTTCTTGGGGTTCGGCGCGGCACATCACGTCGGGCCCGCTGCCATTGCAGCGGTGGACGCCGGCGGAAACATGGCCGGCCCGCTGCTCGCGCAGTTCATAGGCGGCGGGCCGGACTCGATGTTGGGCAACTTCATGCTGGCATTCGTGTCAGCGGTCGCCTTCGCCACCATCGTGGCGGTGGTCTCGGGCCTGGTGCTGGCCTCGGCTTCGGCGATGGCGCATGACCTCTACGTCGGCGTGATTCGTCACGGCAAGTCCGTCACTCCCCAGGGTCAGGTCACCGCGGCACGCATCGCGACACTGATCGTCGGTGCCCTCGCCATCGGCATCGGACTGGCCGCCAAGGGCCAGAACGTTGCCGCACTGGTGGGACTGGCCTTTGCCGTGGCCGCCAGCGCGAACTTCCCGTGCGTACTGCTGACGTTGTACTGGAAGCGCTGTAACACCGGCGGCATCGTCACCGGCATGGTCGTCGGAACCATCGCTGCGGTTGGGTTGACGCTGGTATCACCGAACCTCACCTACCCCAAGGCCGTCAAGGCCGCGGCCCACAAGGTACTGGATGGGGAAGCGGCCAGGCGTGCGGCGGTGAGCGCGGCCCTGGGCGCCTCGGATGAAAAGGCCGCCTCGCAGGCGAAGAAGGAGCTTGCCGCGCTCGACAAGAATGTCGCGAAGGCCAAGGACGACATCGCCAAGTGGGGCGATACCAATACGTCCTTCATGGGGCTGCAAGAGCCGATGACCCAGCTCAAGAATCCGGGCATCATTTCGATTCCGCTCGGATTCCTCGCGGTGATCTTCGGCTCGCTGCTGTTCCGCGACAAGCGCGCAGAGGACATGTGGAATGAAGTCTACGTGCGGCAGAACACCGGACTGCTGGTAGCGCCTCCGACCAGCCACTAGTTGACGCGGAAGATTTTAGCGACGCTACTTCCGCTGCAGCAGAATGAACAGGCGCTTGAATGGAAACAGCGTCGTGCCGTCGGCGCGGCGCGGATAGGCAGTGCGCAGGCGCTGCGCGTAGTCGCTCTCGAACGGCCTGTGCTGTGCCGGACTCAGGCGCTGCAGATACGGAATCAGCGCCGTACCCTTGGTCCATTCCTTGACCGGGTCCTCACCGCTCAATACCTGCAGGTATTCGGTTTCCCAGATATCGAGCGTCTGCGACAACGGCGCCAGCACGGAATAATAGAACGCCGGTTCCGACACCGGCGGCGGTCCGAGCAGCGATTCGAGTTGGCTGCGCCAGGGACCGGCTCGCACCGTATCGGCGATCAAGGTGTGCGACGGCGCGGCGAAATTGCGCGGCATCTGTACCGCCAGCACGCCTCCGGCTCTGAGTGAGGTCAGCAGTCGCGGAAACAGATGCTCATGATCGCCCAGCCAGTGCAGCGCGGCGTTGGAAAAGATCAGATCCGCCGCTGCTTCGGCGCGCCACTGATCCAGCGATTGCTGCAGCCACGATACATGCGGCAGCGCTGTCGCAGCCTTTTCCAGCATCGCCGCTGAGCTGTCCACACCGGTGAGGGCCGCCGCCGGCCAGCGAGCCCGGAGCAATGCGGTGACGTTACCGGCGCCGCATCCAAGATCGTAGATGCGTTGCGGAGAATCGAGCGCGATGCGGCCGAGCAGATCGATCGCAGGTCGCAGTCTCGGTTGTGAGAATCTCAGGTACTGCTCGGGGTTCCAGCTCATCCAACCACATTGGTCAGGGCACCAATTCCCGCAATGGTGATTTCGACCCGCGCACCGGGCCTCATCGAGCCCACGCCAAGCGAGGTGCCGCAGGCGATCACATCTCCCGACAGCAGCGACATGTCCTGCGAGATGCGGCTGACGATCTGCGCCGGCGAAAAAATCATATCGGCGACCGGATAGTTCTGTCGCTCAACGCCATCGAGCCGGGTCACGACGTTCAGCTGCGAGACATCCAACCCGGTCGCGATCACCGGCCCCAGCACCCCGAAGGTGTCGTAGCTCTTGGCGCGCGTCCATTGCTCGAAATCCGCCGTCTCCTTGAAATGATCGGCAGCCGTGACGTCGTTGACGCAGGTGTATCCGAAGATGTACTCGCCGGCCTGCTCGGCGCTGACTTCCTTGCATCGCGTGCCGATGACGATGCCGAGCTC
>DATMRM010000394.1:0-2443 GCA_035566155.1 Steroidobacteraceae bacterium
CCCCGCCGTCGTGTCGGTTACCGCACTGCGCGATGCGGCAGGTGCGATCATCGGCTACCTTCTGATCGGTACCGATAACACCGCCCGCAAGCAGATCGAGGCGGAGCAGACGCAGCTGGCGCAACGCCTTCGCGACCACCAGTTCTACACCCGCTCTCTGTTCGAATCAAACATCGACGCATTGATGACTACCGATGCGCCCGGCATCATCACTGACGTCAACAAACAAATGGAGGCGCTCACCGGCTGCACGCGCGACGAGTTGATCGGCGCGCCGTTCAAAACGTTCTTCACCGACCCCCAGCGCGCCGAAGCGGGTATCAAACTGGCGCTGAGCAAAAGAAAGGTTGTCGACTACGAGCTGACCGCACGCGACCGGGACGGCAAGGAGACCGTCGTGTCCTACAACGCGACTACCTTCTACGATCGCGACCGGAGACTGCAGGGCGTGTTCGCTGCAGTGCGTGAAATCACGGAGCGTAAGCAATACGAGCGATCGCTGCGTGAGGCGACGCAAAAGGCTGAGCAGGCGAACCGGGCGAAGAGCGAGTTCCTGGCCAACATGAGCCACGAAATCCGCACCCCTTTGAACGCCGTCATCGGACTGGGGTATCTGCTCGAACACACCAGGTTGAGTGAAGACCAACGCCAGCTACTGACCAAGATCCAGTTTGGGGGCCGCGCCCTGCTGGGCGTCATCAACAATGTGCTGGATCTGTCAAAGATCGAGGCGGGCGAGATGTCGCTCGAGGACGAGCCCTTCGATTTGCAGCAGCTCGTGCGGGACCTCAGCCAGATGCTGGCCCCGCAGGCGGTGGCAAAGGGGATCGAGTTGATCGTTCAGGCTGCACCCACCTTGCCGCGCATGGTCAACGGCGATGCGTCGCGCCTGCGCCAGATCCTCACCAACCTGCTGGGCAATTCGATCAAGTTCACCACGGCCGGCCACGTGGAGCTGAAGGTATTCTGCACCGAGCAAGGATCCGATCGGATCCGTCTGAGCTGCACGGTGCAGGATACCGGCATAGGCATCGAGCCTGCGGCGCTCGAGGGTCTGTTCAGGCCATTCACTCAAGCCGATGCGTCCACGACCCGTCGCTTTGGCGGTACCGGGCTGGGTCTGTCTATCGCGCGCCGCTTTGTTGAATTGATGGGTGGCGAAATTGGCGTCATCAGCACCGTAGCAGTGGGCAGCACTTTCTGGATCGAGATACCCCTGCGAATCGCGCACGGCACCGATGACACGCTCAGCGCAGATGGAGCGCGTGGCCTGCGAATCCTCATTGCTGATTACAACGGGGATGCGCTGGCGGGCCCCGCCGCCATGGTGCGTGCGCTTGGCTGGAGCCCGCAACTGGTCGAAACCGGCGAACAGATACTCGAAGTCATGACCAACACCGAGCCGAACGCATGGCCGGATGTGCTCATCCTCAATCTGCACCTGCTCGATACACCTGCACGTCAGCTGATTGCACGCCTGGAGAAGGAATGCACCCAGGGCGAGTTACCGCCGGTTATCGTCGTCGCCGATGTTGCGCCGCACGAACCGCTCAAGCGGACCACGGACGTTCTGCTGGTGCGTCCGGTAGCGAGTTCAACGCTGTTCAATGCGGTTAATGCCGCCGTCTCGAGGCGGCATGACGGTCATGAACGGATATTCCAATCGATCAATTTTGATCTGTTGCATGCGCAATGGCTCGCCGGCGTGCGCGTGCTGGTGGTCGATGACAGCGACATCAATCTGGAGGTCGCGCGGGGTATCTTGGAGAAGCAGGGGGCAACCGTCACAACCTGCACCGACGGCGCGGCGGCCCTGGAGCATGTGCGCGCCAATCACGAGCAGCTCGATGTCGTGCTCATGGATGTGCAGATGCCGGTCCTCGATGGCAACGAAGCGACGCGGCGCATCCGGGGCGAACGGCAACTGCAGAAGCTGCCCATCGTGGCGCTGACGGCGGGCGCACTGGTTGGTGAGCGGCAACGCTCGCTCGAGGCGGGCATGAACGATTTCGTCAGCAAGCCGTTTGATCCCGAGGCACTTATCCGCAAGGTGCGGCGCCTGGTGGAACAGGCACGCGGCCAGCCTATACCGATTGTGGTCCTCGACACGAAATCCGTGTGTCACGCCGTTGACGGGCCGCTCATGTCTTCCATCGATGCCGGTGTCGTTAAGCAGATGTTCGGAGATGACCTGTCGCTGTTCAAATCATTGCTGGCTCGCATGCTGCGGGACTATGCGGACCTGGCGCTGCCGATCCGCGTTTTGCCCGATGATCAGGCCATCCGCAGCCAGCTGCAGGGGCGCACCCACAAGCTAAAGGGCAGCGCGGGAATGATCGGCGCGACCAAAGTCATGCTGCTCGCGGGCGCGGCCGAGGAAGCACTCCAGGAGTGTCGGCCGGTCGACATCGTGGAGGGGATACTCAGGCAACTGTCGTCGGCG
>DATMRM010000395.1:0-11185 GCA_035566155.1 Steroidobacteraceae bacterium
TGCAGATCGGCGTCGAGCGTGATCACATACTGGCCGCGCGCATGCGCAAAGCCTGCCATGATCGCGCGATGCTGGCCGAAGTTGCTGGCAAACAGCACGACGCGCGTGACATCGGGCCGCGCTTCGAACTGTGCGCGCAACAGTCCTGCCGAGCGATCGCGGCTGCCGTCGTTGACGAACACGATCTCATAGCTACGACCGAGCGCATCGAGCGCCGGGTAGAGTCGCGCGAACAGACTCGCCAGCACCGCTTCCTCGTTGTACACGGGAATCACAACGCTCAGCAGTGGCGCTGCGTGAGTCATGATCGCCCGAGTATCAGCCGCGGGAGGCGACAGCGGCGGTGGCGACGCGTGTGGGCTTGGCAATGGATTTGATGACACGTGTGATCTCGGCGCACACTCGATCGACATCCTCATCGCGCATTGCCGGGAACAGCGGCAGCGTCACGATACCGGCTCCAATGTGCTCGGCGTTCGGAAAATCGCCCGGTTTGAATCCCATCTGGCGATAGAGGGTCAGCAGATGAATCGCTGGATAGTGCACGCCCACGCCGATACCGGCAGCGTACATCTGCTGGATGAAATCGCCGCGCTTCACGTGCGTCGGCAAGACCACCTGAAACATATGCCAATTGCTGTTGCTGAAATCCTCGACCGGCAGCTCGCAGCCGAGCGAGCGATCAAAACGCTCGAAATAACGGTGCGCCAGCAGGTGGCGGCGCACATTGAACTCATCGAGCCGGGCGAGCTGTCCAATGCCGATGCGCGCCGCGACATCGGTCAGATTGTATTTGCCCCCCGGCAGCGTGGCATCCAGATCCCCGTCTGGAAAACGCTGCACACCCTGCAGCCGCCACAGCTCGCAGCGCTTGGCCTCGTCCTCATCGTTGAGCACCAGACAGCCACCCTCGGAAGTGGTGATGTTCTTGTTGGCGTGGAAGCTGATCGATACGATGTCGCCGATGACGCCGATGCGTTCTCCCTGCCAGCTCGCTCCCATTGACTGCGCGGCGTCCTCGACCACACGCAGTTTGTGTTTGCGCGCGATGGTGTACAGACGGGTGCGATCGACCGGCAAACCGGCCAGGTCCACAGGAAACAGTGCGCGGGTATGGGGTGTGATCGCGGCCTCAATGCGCGACAAATCCATGTTGCGGGTGCGCGGATCGACGTCGACAAACACCGGCGTGCCGCCCGCTCGCACGATGACGTTGGCGGTCGCGACCCAGGACAACGGCGTGGTGATGACTTCAGCGCCCGGTCCCACACCGACCAGCGACATCGCGATCTCCATACCGCCAGTCGCGGAATTGAGCGCACGCACCGGACGGCCATTGAAGTACGCCGACAGCCGCGCTTCGAAATCGCGCACTTGCGGGCCGCTGGTGATCCAGCCCGAACGCAGCACCTCAGCGACACCGGCGATGGTCGCCTCATCGATCGACGGACGGGCGAAGGGTAGAAACTCTTTGCTACTCACATGTGCCTCTAGCTGCGCGCCACGAGCCAGCAGCCAACGATAATGACTCCGATACCGATCACACGCGCGGAGCTCAGCACTTGCGCAAACAGCAGCCACGCTGCCAGGGCCTTGAGCAGCACCCCTGCCAGTATCAGCGCCAGATCCGCGCCCTTCATTCCCTCGCCACCGCCACGTAGGACGTCGCAGTGTATATCACCCTCATCGGCACGCCCATGGTCTCAAGCTGTTGATAATCCTCAGGACGCAGGATAGCCAGCGCGTCGCTTTCCTCGCCCCAGTCGGTGGCAAAGCTCCTGAGGTCCGGCAGAAAGCGCCAGGGTTCCTGGGTCAGCCCAAAATCCAGCTCCCCGCGGTAGCCCACCAGCGTGCACGGGCGCTGCAGGTAGAAGGGAATCGGTTGCAGGTACTCGTTCACGCAGTACACGTGAGTCGCCGGGGTCAGTGCGGGTCGCAGGTGTTCCTCGAGTTCCACCACGCGGTGCATGCGCGGCAGGTAGTCAGCGCCCATCAGCGCCGACTGGGTAAGCAGCAGGCTACCGAGCGACGTCACCGAAACGGCACTGATCACGGCGCCGGCGCGCGCCAGGTAGGCCGCGCGGGCGCAGCAGATCCCGAGCGCGCCGAACGCCACCAGAAAGCCGGCGATACTGAGGGTTGAGGCACGCGCGACCAGCGCAGCTCCCAGGGGGGTGGCCCACAGCACCAGCATCGCAAGCACGACCGTCAGGGCAAACAGGAATATCAGGCTCAGGTGCGCCGACACACGCCCGGGTGTCAGGCGCGCGATCTCACGGCCGGTCAGCAAACTCAGCGCCGGCAGCAGCGGTACGATGTAGGGCGCCAGCTTGGATTGCGAGATGCTGAAGAATACGAGCACGAATAGCGCCCAGATGACCAGGAACGAGCTGGCGCGATCGCCGGCGCGCGCCGATCGCACCGCCGTCACCAGCGCACCCGGCAGAAATGTGGTCCAGGGCAGAAATCCGGCAGCCAGTATCCCGATGAAGAACCACCACGGCTGGTAGCGGTCGAATCCCTGCGGGCTCAGATAGCGCTGGAAATGCTGGACCACGAAAAAGAAATGCGCGAATTCGGGATTGCGCTGTGAGGTCAGAACGAACCACGGGGCGCCCACGACCACCAGAATTCCCAGCGTCCACCAGGCACGCGCCCGCAGCGGCAAATACCAATCGCGGTGGATCAGCATGAACAGGCAGGCTGTCGCGCCGGGAATGAGGATCCCGACGAGTCCTTTGGTCAGCACCGCCAGCGTCACGCCTACGCCGAGCAGCGCCGGCAGCCTCCAGTTCGATGCCGTGGAGAGCCTCACCATCAGTGCCAGCGCCGTCATCGCGATCTGCAGCGTGAACCCCAGGGACATGTCGAGTGTCGCGATTCGCGCCATCGCGATGTAAAGCAGGGCGCTGGCCTGCACCATGACCGCCAGCAGTCCGGCGCGCTCGTCGTAGATTCGCCGCGCCAGCGACCAGGTCAGCAACAATCCCAGAAAGCCAGTCAGCGCCGGCCATAGCCGCACCGTCCAGGCATGCTCGCCAAAGAGCTTGTACGCCGCGGCGGTAGTCCAATACTGCAGCGCCGGTTTCTCGAAGTACTTGATGGCATCCAGGCGTGGCGTGACCCAATCCCCGCTGGCCACCATTTCACGCGGGATCTCGGCGTAGCGCCCCTCATCCGGTTCGAACAGGTGCGGCGAGTTCAGCGGCAGGAACCACAGCAGCGCGAGCAGAAACCAGAAGATGAACAAGCCGCGGCCGCCCAACGGGTGCGAGGCAATGGCTGGGTCAGATGACACGGCGGACACGGCTGCGGTTCATAATCGAGCAGTTTGACAGGCTTATGCCGAAGCGGCGATGCTGAACCGCCATGGCGCTCTCGCCCTCCGAGCTCCGGCGCTACAGCCGCCACCTGTCGCTCGCTGAAATTGGCGTAGTCGGCCAGGAGAAGCTGCGCACCTCGAGTGTGCTGATCGTGGGTGCGGGTGGGCTCGGTTCGCCGGCTGCGCTCTATCTGGCCGCAGCGGGCATTGGGACGCTGGGAGTGCTGGATTTCGATCGGGTCGATGAATCCAACCTGCAGCGCCAGGTGCTGTTCGACACTGCAAGTGTTGGCCAATCCAAAGCCGACAGCGCCCGCTACCGGCTCGCGGCCCTCAATCCCGAGCTTCGTATCGTCGCTCACGATGTCGAGCTGCGAGCGGCCAACGTGCAACGCCTGTTTGCTGACTACGATCTGATCGTGGACGGCACGGATCGCATCGCTACGCACTATCTGGTGAATGACGCATGCGTATTGTTCGCCAAACCACTCGTGACGGCAGCGATCTATCGCTTCGAAGGCACGATCATGAGCTATCTGCCCGATCGCGGACCGTGCTACCGATGTCTGTTTCCTCAGATCGATGAAACCTCCGCTCCGAACTGCGCGGAGGTTGGCGTGCTGGGTGTCCTGCCGGGTGTGCTGGGCACGTTGCAGGCCACGGAAGCGGTGAAGCTGCTGCTCGGAATCGGCGAGCCGCTGATCGGACGACTGCTCACCTACGATGCACTGGAACTGAGCTTTCAGGAGCTGCGCTTCCAGCGCCGCGCCGACTGTGCCGTCTGCGGCGGCGACCCTTCGATCACCGCGCCGCTTGATCCGCCGGGATTCTGCAGCGCCGAGCAACTGGCCGCCGTACGCTCGATCGATGCGAAGCAGCTGGCGCGCGAGCTCACCGCCACCGCTGTGCGCCCGCAGCTGATCGATGTGCGTGAACCGCCGGAATTCGCCGCTGGGCATCTGCCCGGTTCTATCAATCTGCCGATGAGTCGCATCGAACGCGAGGGCATGACGCTGTTGGATCCGCAGCGCGTCATCTTCGTATGCCGCAGCGGCGTGCGCAGCGCGCGTGCCGCCGCGCTCGCCGCTCAGGCTGGCCTGCACGGTGCTCGCCAACTGGCCGGAGGTCTGTTGTCCTATCGGGACCAGATTGAACCGACGCTGAGCGTGGTGTGAGGATCAGTCCTCGAACGGCAAACCGACATAGTTCTCCGCCAGCGACTTGGACGCTTGCGTCGACGTGCACACGTAGTCCAGTTCAGCTTGCTGTAGGCGCTGCTCGAACGGTGTGTGCTGTTCAAACCGATGCAACATTGAGGTCATCCACCAGGAGAAGCGCTGCGCTTTCCACACCCGACGCAGGCACAACTCCGAGTAGCGATCGAGACGCTCCGTACTGCCCCGGGCATAGAACTCAGCGAGTGCCATCGACAGTGCCCGCACGTCCGCCGCGGCCAGGTTCATCCCCTTGGCACCCGTCGGTGGGACGATATGCGCTGCATCGCCTGCGAGAAACAGCCGTCCGTGCCGCATGGGCTCGACCACAAAACTGCGCATCGGTGTGACGCTCTTCTGAAGGACCTCACCACGCTTCAGAGACGGGCAATGCTCGCCCTCGAGGCGGTGGTCCAGCTCGTCCCAGACCCGCGCATCAGGCCACTGAGCCAGGTCCTCATCCGGGCGGCACTGCAGGTAGTAGCGCACGACCTGCGGCGAACGCATGCTGAAGAGCGCGAAGCCGGCCGGATGATTCGAGTAGATGAGTTCCTCGGCGACTGGAGAGGCGTGGGCCAGAATTCCGAGCCAAGCGAACGGATAGTCGCGCTCGAAGACCTTCAGAACATCTTCCGGGATCGAGGGACGGCAAATGCCGTGGTAGCCATCGCAACCGGCGACGAAATCGCACCGCAGCTGCTGTGCCGCGCCCGTGGCGTCGCGATAGTTCACCAGCGGGTGCGTGCCGGTCAGATCGGCGAGCGCGACATCGCTGACCTCAAAATGAATGCGGCCGCCGGATTCGAGGCAGGCGCCGATGAGATCCCTGACCACTTCCTGCTGGCCGTAGACCGTGACACTGCGGCCGACCAGCTCTCGAAAATCGATATGATGGCTCGAGCCGCCGAAACGCAGATAGATCCCGGCGTGCTGCAACCCCTCGCGCTGCATTCGAGCGCCGAGTCCCAGGCCCTGGACGATGTCGACCGTTCCCTGTTCGAGCACCCCGGCGCGTACCCGCTCTTCGATGTACGCGCGGCTGCGCGCTTCAATGACGACGGCCTCGATGCCCTGTCGACGCAACAGGTGCCATAGCAGCAGACCGGCGGGTCCTGCGCCGACAATGCCCACCTGCGTCCTGACGGTAGCCACCACGGCACGGTAGCCGAAGGCCCGCGGTCGCTAATGTCCAAAAAATACTACCGACTTGTACTTTTATGACGTCAACGCCAACCGACGCAGATCCCGTGCGAAGGCTTCGATATCCGCTTCGCTCGTGGCCCAGGAGCACATCAGGCGGTGACCCGCGCCGTGCATGGCGTGAAAGTGCCAACCGGCACTATCCAGCGCCCGCGCGCATTTCACGCTCATGTCCAGAAACACCGCGTTGGCCTCCACCGGGCGTGTCAGCTTCACGCCGGTGATCTCACGCACCGCGCCCCCGAGGCGCTGCGCCATCGCATTGGCGTGCGACGCGTGACGCAGCCACGCACCGGACTCGAGTACCGCCTGCCACTGGCAGCTCTGAAATCGCATCTTGCTGGAGAGCTGTCCGCCCTGCTTGCAGCGATATTCGAACTCGCGCGCCAGCGACGCATCGAAGAAGACCACCGCCTCCGTGGTGTTCAGCCCGTTCTTGGTGCCACCCAGCGACAGCACGTCCACGCCCGCACGCCAGCTCAAGTCCGCCGCCGTGCTGCCGGCGCAAGCAGCCACTGCATTCGCAAAACGCGCGCCATCCATATGCACGAGCATGTGGTGCTGGTGCGCGACCTGCGCCAGCGAGGCGATTTCGGCGGGGCGGTAGTAAGTACCCCATTCCGTGGACTGGCTTAGGCTCAAAGCCCGCGGCTTCGGGAAATGCAGGTCGTCGCGTGTGTCGATCAAGCGCTGCAGCGTATCCGGTACGAGTTTTGCGTCCGCTCCGGGCAAGGCGATGAGCTTTGCGCCGCCACTGAAAAACTCGGGCGCGCCACATTCATCGGACTGTGCGTGCGCGGCCTCGTGGCAGACAATGCCGTGGTAGCTGCGGGTCAGGTGCGACAGCGACAGCGCATTGGACGCGGTACCGTTGAAAACGAAAAACACCTGTGCTGACGGACGTTCGAACAGCTTACGGATCAGATCGCAGGCGCGCACGGTCCAGGGATCTGCGCCGTAGCTGGCAGCGTAGCCCTGATTGGCCTCAATCAACGCAGTGCATGCCTCGGGACAGATACCGGCCGTGTTGTCGCTGGCGAATTGAAACCCGGGAGTCACACGCAAAGCATCGGTATTCATGCGCACAGGCTAGCGCAGTTCGCGTACGCTTGCGTGCCATGTACGCGATCGCGATTCATGGGGGAGCCGGCGCGCTCCCGAAGGGCGGACTGAGCCCCGAGCGACAACGGGAATACCGCCAATCACTGTCGCAGGCACTGACGGCCGGTCAGGCCCTGCTCGAGCGCGCAGGCAATGCGCTGGACGCTGTGGAAGCGGCAGTCACCGCGCTCGAAGACGATCCACTCTTCAATGCCGGGCGGGGCGCGGTGCTGTGTGAGGACGGAAGCGTCGAGCTCGATGCCGCCATCATGAGCGGCAGCGATCTGCGAGCCGGTGCGGTAGCGGGGATCCGATACATCAGAAACCCGATCCGGCTGGCGCGACGCGTGATGGAAAAATCTCCCCACGTTTTCCTGACGGGTGCGGGTGCCGAAGCCTTCGCCGATGTGAACGGCTTTGAGCGAGTGCCGAATGAATACTTCATCACACCTTTGCGCTCACAACAGCTGCAGGCGCTGCTGCGACCGGCATCGACTTCAGGGCCGGCCGCAGTCGCCGCGCTCGATGAGCCTCCGCTGGGAACCGTGGGGGCAGTCGCTCGCGACTCGCATGGCCGGCTGGCTGCGGCAACTTCAACTGGCGGAATGACGGGCAAACTGCGTGGCCGCATCGGCGATTCTCCGGTCATCGGCGCGGGCACCTACGCCGATGATCGCAGTTGCGCGGTCTCTACGACCGGGCACGGCGAATGGTTCCTGCGAACCGTTCAGGCCTACGACATCGCAGCGCGCTTGAACTATGGCGGCTACCTGCTTGCCGATGCAGTGAATGATGCGATTGCACATCGTCTGACGCGATTGGGCGCCACCGGCGGGTTGATCGCCGTCAATCGCGACGGTGAGATCGTCATGCGCTACAACACGCCGGCGATGTTCCGCGCCTGTGTGCGCCGCGGCGAACCAGCCACAATCGAGATTGAGTAGCAAGCGAAATCGCCGCGCCTGTCCTGCTTATGTCACACCGGACGCCGGCATCCGCCGACTGCCCACAATTACAGCCACGCGCGAGCGGCAAGCTTTTAGAATAGCGGTCTGCCTCGAACAGGATAAAGACGGATAACTCGATTGCCGATTCGTCGCGTCCGCGTCACCGCTCGGTCTGGCGTGCTGGCAGCCTTGTCGCTGTTGGTTGGCTTTGGCGCGACTGTCAGCGACGCGCAGCCCGTGGACCCGGCTTGGCTGCAGCAATCAGTGGAAGCGGCGAGCACCGAACTCCGCATCGATCCTGAGACCGGGCGTCACCAGCTCGAATCTGCGCTGAAGCAGCTGCACGTCGCGCCCGATGCCGACACGGAGATCCGTGCGCATCTGGCTCTGTTCGAGTACTACCTCGGACGCGATCGTGCTGCTGCTGAGGCCGAAGCCAACGCCGCGGATCAGTTGCTGATCAAGGCCTCGCGTCCGGGTCTGCAGGCGGGCGTATTGACGAGCCGCGCCAAGCTGCTGGTCGTCATGGGTGATAGTGCGCAGGCCGCCGAGCTGTACGATCGGGCAGCGTCGATCGCCGAGGACACCCGCGATGATGAAATGCTGGCCGAAGTGCTGCTGTCGCGCGGCTATCTGCGCGAGCTGCGCGGCGACTACGCGCACGGATTGGCGGATCTGCGCCGCGCGCAGGCGCTGTTCGAACAGAATGAGATGCCGCTGCGAGCTCTACTGGCACTGAATGCGATTGCGATCGTCTATAACCGCATGGGCGACGCCAGCGAGGCGACCCACATTTTCGAGCGCACGCTCGAAGCGCTGCACAATGCCGGATTCAGACGCGATGAGGCAGTCACCCTGCTGGCGCAGGGCGAGGCGTATGAAAACCTGCAGCAGTTCGCTCTGGCGCGCAGCGCCTTTCAAGCAGCGCTGGAGCTGGCCAGGCAGATGGACAATATGCGCGCTGCGGGGTATGCACTGCGCGGGCTCGCAAGTGTCGCCAGCGAGAATGAGAATCCCAACGGCGCGCTCTCAATGCTTGACCGCGCCGCGGACCTTCAGCAGCAGATCTCCGACGCGCGCCTGCAGGCGCAGATCGAGCTGACCCGTGGCATTGCGTTGCATCGGCTGAGCCGGCTGCGCCAAAGTCACGCTGCCCTGTCGCAGGCGCTGACCCTGTTTCACCAGATCGGCTCGCAAAGCGAGCTGGCGACGACCTATGGCGAGCTGGCGGCCGTCAGCGGCGAACTCGGCAACTGGCGCGATGCCTACGAATACCGCAGCCTGTCGCAGACGCTCACCACTCAGCTGCTGCGCAGCCAGCTCGATCAGCGCTTTGCAACGCTCAAGGTCGAATACGACACCGCGTCGAAGGAAAAAGAGAACGAGTTGTTGATCCGCGAGAACGTGGCGGATCAGGCCGCGCTCGCGCAGCGTGCCAAGGCCGGGAATCTGCAAACCGCCGTGATCGTGCTGGTCGTGTTGCTGCTGGGCGTGCTGGCAACGCTGGCGCTGCACCAGCGCCGGGCGTCCTCGCGCTTGCGGCTGCTGGCGATGACTGACGAGCTGACCGGCGTTCCGAATCGGCGGGCGGTACTGACGCTGCTATCGCAGATACTGCGGCGCAGCCCGGATCCGATCTCGATCCTGATCATCGATCTGGATCACTTCAAGTCCATCAACGACCGCCATGGCCACCTGATCGGCGATGAAGCACTCAAACGCGTAGCCGCGGACTTGCGCGACGCGGTGATCGACCCGGCCTTCTTCGGCCGGCTGGGCGGCGAAGAATTTGCCGCCGTGCTCCCGGCCACGCGGATCGAAGCGGCCAGCGCGATCGCAGAATTGCTGCGCGAACGGGTACTGCGGCTGGATCTGTCGCGGTGGCTGGGTGATCGGCGCATCACCGTCAGCATCGGCATAGCGACCTCGCTGCCGGGACGTGATTCGGTCACCACGATGCTGCGGCGGGCGGACAGCGCGCTCTATTCAGCGAAGGACGCGGGCCGCAACTGTGTGCGCACCAAATCGAGCGAAGAAGGGGAACGCGAACTTGCGCCGCGCGTGGCGTGAGCGGATGGTCGACTGACCGCCTAGGGCTTCGTCATCACCCACGGGAGCGTGTCCAGGTCGACATTGCCGCCGGTCAGCACGATGCCGACGCGCTGCTCGCGCACGTCCACGCGATGGTCGAGCACTGCCGCGTAGGGCACCGCGGCTGAGGCCTCAACCACAATCTTCAACTGCTGCCAGAGGGTGCGCATCGCACGCACGATCGCCGCCTCGCTCACTGTCACGATCTGATCCACATGCTCCCGGATCAGGCCAAACGTACGCACACTCAGGGCGCCGCGCAGCCCGTCGGCGATCGTGTCCAGCCGCGTATTGCCGGTCAGCTTGCCGGAGACAAAGGAGCGATAGGCATCGTCGGCACCGTCTGGTTCCACGGCCACCACCCGAATCGTCGAGCGTAGCCCTTTTGCTGCCGTTGAAATACCGCTGGCCAGCCCGCCACCGCCGACCGGCAGCAGCAGCACATCCAGCTCAGGCACGTCCTCGAACAGCTCCAGAGCAATCGTGCCCTGACCGGCGATCACGCGCGGATCGTCGTACGGGTGAACAAACACGGCGCCGCTCTGACGAATGATCTGCTCGGCCATGGCCTCGCGCGCTGCCAGCGTTGGCGCGCACGTCAGCACCTCGCCGCCAAAGCTGCGTACCGCCTCGAATTTGGCCGCTGATGAGTTCTCCGGCATCACAATCTGCGCTCGCACACCACGCAGCCGCGCCGCCCGCGCGAGGGCGGCGCCGTGGTTGCCGGATGAGTGTGTCACGACGCCGGCGCGCAGATCCTCCTCTGACAGCGAGAACACCGCATTGGCGGCACCACGTGCCTTGAAGGCACCTCCTTCCTGAAAGTTCTCGCATTTGAAGTACAAGCGTGCGCCGGCGAGTGTGTTCAAAGTCTCACTTTCCAGAACGGGGGTGCGGCGCACCCAACCCGCGATTCGGGTGCGTGCCGCCTGGATGATCTGCAGTGTGACCTCGGCGGATGCCATATGCATGTCTCTTACCGATAAGCATAGCGAATCGGCGACTACCTCACAGACCGGGAAGCCGGGGACGTTCTATTTTGTTAAGTGTGAACCCCTTGAAGCATATGAGAATCGGCTATCGATTGGGAGTCGTCTTCGGCTTCACGCTGCTGATGTTCGTGGCGCTGCTGGCGCTGGCGCTGGCGGAAGAATTCGGCATGCATTCCGCGCTCGCGTACTACGACCAGGGCGTGGTGCCCTCGATTCGCGCGATCCACACGGCACTGGAAGGCGTTGACACCACACGGCGATACGAGGTTCAGCATTTGCTGTCCAATGATGCCGCCGAATTGAGCGGCCTGGAAGGCA
>DATMRM010000396.1:0-4039 GCA_035566155.1 Steroidobacteraceae bacterium
GAGTATTCGCGCTCCCTATGGATGCGAGATCGAAGAGACTCGGTGCCCGGTGTTCACCTGCCTGAAACGAGCGCACGAAAATTTCCACGTGCTGCCGAAAGCTGGGTGTGGCATTGGGTGTTTCCGTCGGCGACGCTGTCGCATGATCCTCGATCCGGACTGTGTCGGCGGCATCATCAATATGAGCAGGGTGTGAGCCGAGCGATCACTCGCGCAAGCCATCGAGCGGGGATCACGAGGCGCGTGACTGCGCACACGCTGCGGCACTATCTACCGTTCCTGACTATGTCTGCTACTTCGATGGCAAGCTGATTTCGCCGGCTGATTCGCGAGTCTGTGTAGACATAGTCTTGACTCCTTGCATCACCCCAGATCGGGAAAGGAGTCACCCATGCAGTACATCATCAGTGCCGACGGCGTTCTATCGTCCACACTTAAGGGCCCGTTAGCGCCCCATCTTGCCTCGTTTGCCGAGCACGTGAGTGCGCTCGGATACACCCTGGACAGCCTGCAGAAGCAGGTTCGGATCGCGGCTTTCTTTAGCCGCTGGCTCCAACGCAACGGTATTGCGTTGCGCGAAGTTTCATCCGGCCATGCACAACGGTTCCTGCGACATTGCAACCGACGGATGCTTGTCCGCAGAGGTGAGGCTGCAGCGCTCAGACGGCTCATTGAGTTTCTACTGCGCGAGAAGGTTATTCCCGCGCAGAAAGTGCCACCGGCTCGGTTAACGGCCGTCGAGCATTGTGTGCAGGACTTTGAGAGCTACCTGCGGGATGAGCGCGTCTTGGCGAGAGCCACGATCGTGAACTACGTGCCATTCATCCGCGAGTTTCTCCAGGGTAGATTCGGCCGGGAGCGCGTCAAGCTCTCGCGCCTGCGTGCCGGCGATGTCGTGAGATTTGTCCAGCGCCAGGCGTTACGCCTGCACATGAGGCGAGCGAAGCTAATGACCACTGCGTTGCGCTCGTTCCTGCAGTACACACGCTATCGCGGAGAGGCGAGCCTGGATCTGGCCGCTGCCGTTCCGGCCGTGGCGAACTGGTCTATGACGTCGGTTCCGCGGGGGATTGCGCCGGATCAGGTTCGACAGCTACTCGCCAGTGTCGATCGGGCCACGCCAATCGGTCGTCGCGACTACGCCATCTTGCTCCTGCTCGCAAGACTGGGCGTGCGCTCGGGCGAAGCAGCATCTCTTGAGCTCGATGACATTGATTGGAGCCTCGGACTGTTGAGCGTTCGCGGCAAGGGCGGTCGGCGCAACGAGCTGCCTTTACCTGCCGACGTCGGCAAAGCAATCGCTGAGTACCTGCGGCGTGGCCGACCGCCCAGCACCAGTCGGCGCGTGTTTCTGCGCGCGAAGGCGCCGATCCGTGGCTTTATCGGTGCCACCGGCGTTGGGGCGGTCGTTCAGCATTGCATCAGGCGCGCCGGCATCAAGGCCCCGACCCACGGCGCACATCAGTTTCGGCACGGATTGGCCGCCCAGATGCTACGCAAGGGCGCATCGCTCAGCGAGATCGGCGACTTGTTGGGCCATCGTCATCCGCAGACGACGATGATCTACACCAAGGTCGATCTGGTGGCACTGCGCTCACTGGCGCTGCCCTGGCCAGGGAGTGCGCCATGAACACGCTGCGACAGGCCGTTGCCGATTATCTGCGTATGCGTCGTGGTCTTGGATTCAAGCTGATCGATGCGGGCAAGGGATTGTGCGATTTCGTCACCTTCATGCAACAGCGCCGCGCCCCCTACATCACCCAGGCATTGGCTCTTGCTTGGGCTCAGCAACCTTCCAAGGCCCGCCCGACGCGCTGGGCACAACGCCTGTGCTTCGTACGCGGCTTCGCCCGCCATCGCAGCGCAACCGATCCACGCACGCAGATTCCACCGCCCGGATTGTTGCCGTTCCGACCGAAGCGGGCTCGGCCGTATCTGTACTCGGATCAGGAGATTGAGCAGTTACTGCGTGCCACGCTCAACATGCCCCTGTCAGCACGCCACTGTAAGAGCAGCGCATTGTTGCCGTGGGTGTACTACTGTCTATTTGGGCTGCTGAGCGTCTCGGGCCTGCGCCTGTGCGAAGCACGCAACCTCGAGCTCCGGGACGTCGATCTTAAGGCAGCCGTATTGACGATCCGCGGCACCAAGTTCGGCAAGACTCGTCTGGTGCCGCTCCATGCCTCGACCTGCGCGGTGCTCGCAACCTACATCGCCAGACGCAAGCGTCATTGGGCGCGACGGGCGGTATCATCCTACCTATTCGTCTCCAGCCGGGGCAATCGCCTCGATGGCGGACAGATTCACCGAGCCTTCTATGCGTCGTCGCGACAGATTGGATTGCGCAGCGCTTCCGACAGCCGCGGCCCGCGCCTGCACGACATGAGACATCGCTTCGCAACCAACACGCTCGTGCGCTGGTACAAGTCCGAGCAGGATCCCGAGCGCCGCCTGCCCATCTTATGCGCGTACCTTGGCCATGTGCACGTTGCCGATACCCAGTGGTATCTGGATGGCTCACCGCAGTTGATGCGCGAGGCGATCGGCCGCCTCGAGCATCGCTGGGAGGCTCGCCAATGAGCGCACCCACCAGCTTTGCCTCGCTACTGCAGTGTTTCTTTACTCAGCGCCTGATGCAGCAGCGTCAAGCCAGCCCGCACACGATCAGCTCCTATCGCGATACCTTCCGGCAGTTCCTAAAGTTCATTCAGCTGCGGCTGCACAAGCCACCGTCCCGCCTGCACCTTGAGGAGATCGATGCTCCGCTGATCGTCGCTTTTCTCGACGACCTGGAGAAGCACAAAGGCCTCAGTGTTCGCAGCCGCAACCTGCGCCTGACCGCGATTCACTCCTTCTTCCGCTACGCCGCTTTTGAGGCCCCCGCGCACTCCATACAGATCCAGCGGGTGCTTGCCATCCCCAGCAAGCGATTTACCCGCACGCTGGTCTCCTTCCTCACCCGCGCTGAGGTAGAAGCGCTGCTGGCCGCTCCAGATCGGCGCCACTGGTCTGGGCGGCGTGATCACGCATTTGTCTTGGTCGCGGTACAGACCGGACTGCGCTTGTCGGAGATGACCGGTCTCAAACGTGAAGACCTCATTCTCGGGGCCGGCGCCCATGTGCGCGTCATCGGCAAGGGCCGCAAGGAGCGCTGTACACCGCTCACCAGAGCGACGCTCGCCGTACTAAGCACATGGCTCCGAGAGCCGCAACGTGGTACCGACGACGTGCTGTTCCCCAGTGCCAGGGGACGACGTCTGAGCGTCCACGGTGTGCAGTACCTGCTGAACAAGCATCGTGCGAGCGCCTGCGCATCATGCCCTTCACTGAAGAAAAAGCGCGTCACCGTCCACCGCCTGAGGCACACCATGGCCATGGACCTCTTGCAAGCGGGCGTCGATCGCGCAGTGATTGCTCTGTGGCTCGGTCACGAAAGCGTCGAGACGACGCAGATCTACCTCGAAGCGACAATCGCGATGAAGGAGCAAGCCCTCGCAAAGACCGCGCCGCTACAGGCAAAGCCAGGTCGCTATCACCCCGCTGATCGACTTCTGAGCTTCCTCAATACCTTGTGAAACAAAGGACTATGTCGGGTGCATGACCGGCGCCTCCATCGCGTCGGCCTATAGAACTAGGCAAAAGTCGCGATGCTCCGCAAATTACTCGACATAGTCCGGTAGGGTAGATAGTGGCGGAACAGGTGGCATGCACCGGGCTTTTGGATACCAGCGAAGTGCATGTAACGGCGCACGCGCTCGGCCACGTACTCCGGGGTCACCGGCTCGCCGTAATCGGTCAAGAACAGCGACTCGCTCTCGGCGATCAGCAACTGCGGTCGCGCCTCTTGCAGATATTTATCGACCCACGCCGCCGCACGCGCACCGATCGGCACCACCCGATCGCGCTTGCCCTTGCCCTCGCGCACCATCACCAGCCGGCGCGTGAGGTCCACGTCATAGAGCGCGAGCCCTGGCAGCTCCATGCGCCGCAACGCCGTCGAGTACAGCGTCTCCAGCATCGCCCGATCGCGCAGTCCTGA
>DATMRM010000397.1:0-8230 GCA_035566155.1 Steroidobacteraceae bacterium
ATCGATGCTGCTCGCATTCCTCGGGGTGCTGCTGCTGCGCCGTGCGCCACGTCTCGGACGCGCGCTGGTGGTGATCGGGATCGCATCGATCTGGTTGCTGTCCACCCCGATTGTCGCCGACCAGCTCACGGTCTGGGTCGAGCACTATGCGCCGCTCGACCTGCGTCAGCCGACCGGCGCGCAGGCGATTGTGATACTGGGAGGAGGAGGCCAGCGCAGGTACGCGCCGGAATACGCGGGGCCGGAAGCCGAGCCCTATCTGCTGGAACGGGTCGCGTACGGCGCCTTTGTCGCACAGCGCACGGGACTGCCTATCCTGGTCACCGGCTTTGGGATTGAAGCGCTGGCCATGCGCGAATCACTCAAGCGTCACTTCAGCATCGAAGCACGTTGGGTGGACGATCAATCCTATGACACTTTCGAGAACGCGCGGAACTCGGTACGGATCCTGAAGTCCGCAGGTATTCAACGCACGATTCTGGTGACCCGTTCCACCCACCTGTGGCGCTCGGTACACGAGTTCGAGGCCGCAGGCATTGAGGTGGTTCCGGCTCCGGTAGGCAGTTTCGCGGTGAGAGATCTTAATATTTTCCGCTTTCTCCCGGACACAGAGGCGTTGACGCGCTCGCACGCGGCGATCTATGAAGCCCTGGGCGACCTGGTGCGGCGGGCGCTTGCCACGACGCATCTGCGCCGGCACTGACGGTTCTGTCAGGTTCTGTTCCGACTGCGGGATATTGGTTGTCACGATGATGAGCCCAGACAATCCGTTTTTTCATCCGAGCGCTCTGCCGTACCAGTTCCCGCCCTTCGACCGTATCCGAAGTACCGACTTCGTGCCCGCCTACCTGGCCGGAATCGAGCAGCACCGGCAGGAGGTTCAGGCGATCTGCGCCAATCCGGCCCCGGCAACGTTCGACAACACCATCGTCGCGCTGGAGCGTTCGGGGCGGCTGCTCGATCGGGTGGACAGCGCATTTTCAAATCTCAGCAGCTCGGACGGCGATGCGGCGATGCTGCAGATCGAATCCGAAATGGCACCGAGGCTGGCGGCACACGAAGACGCCATCTACCTGCTGCCGCCTCTGTTTGCCCGCATCGAGCAGCTCTACGCACACCGCGGGCAACTCAAGCTCGATGCCGAATCGCTGCAGCTGCTCGAGCGTTATCGCGTTCAGTTCGTTCGCGCGGGAGCTCTGCTGTCCGAGCGCGACAAGAGCCGGCTGCGGGAGCTGAACTCACGCCTGTCCACGCTGACCACGCAATTCCGCCAAAACGTGTTGCGCTCCAGCCGTGACAGCGCGGTGTTGATTGACGATGAAGCGCAGCTGGACGGGCTCGCGCCCGATGAGCTCGCGGCCGCGGCGGCCAACGCTGCAGCGCGGGGCCTGGGCGGCAAATGGGTGATCGCTCTGCAGAACACCACGACCCAACCGCTGCTGTCGCAGCTCACGCGACGTGACGTGCGCGAGCGGATCTTTCGCGTCTCGACGCAGCGGGCCCGTGGCGGCGAGGCTGACAATACCGGGATCATCGCCGAGATCGTGCGACTGCGTGCCGAACGCGCGCGCTTGCTCGGCTGCCCGGATCATGCAACCTATGTGCTGAAGGATGAGACCGCCGGCAGCTCCGCGGCGGTGGACGCGATGCTGCAGCGGATCGCCGCTGCCGCCCTGTACTACGCCCGACAACAGGCCGCCGGGATCGAGCAGCTGATCGGCGCGCAGAGCACGTTGCAACCGTGGGACTGGGACTTCTATGCTGCGCAGGTCCGCAAGACGAAATACGATTTTGACCTCTCGCAGGTCAAACCCTACTTCGAACTGAACCGCGTCCTGCAGGATGGCGTGTTCTTTGTCGCCAGCGAATTGTTCGGGCTGTCGTTCGTCGAGCGCCACGACCTTCCGGCCTACCACCCCGACGTACGCGTGTTCGAGGTGTTCGAGGCCGACGGCTCGGCGCTGGGACTGTTTGTTGCCGATTTCTATGCGCGCGACAACAAGCAGGGTGGCGCCTGGATGAACCACTTCGCGGTTCAATCGCAGCTGCTGGGACGCAAGCCCGTTGTGGTCAATCAGCTCAACATACCGAAACCGGCATCCGGCGCCCCCTCGCTACTGACGTTCGAGGATGTGACCGCGATGTTCCACGAGTTCGGTCACGCGCTGCATGGCCTGCTCTCCAACGTCTGCTTTCCATTGCTGTCCGGCATTCGCGTGCCGCGCGACTTCGTTGAATTCCCGTCGCAATACAATGAAATGTGGACGCGGGAACCCGCGGTGCTGGCCAACTTCGCGCGGCACTATCAGACCGGCGCGGCGATGCCCACGGCGCTACTGGAAAAGGTACTGGCGGCGCAGAATTTCGATCAAGGGCACCGCACCTCCGAATATGTGCAGTCGGCGATCATCGATCAGGCCTGGCACCGGCTCAGCGCCGAGCAAACACCCCCGGCCGCTGAGGTCGTGCAATTCGAAGCCGACATCCTGCGACGGCGCGGTGTCGCCTACGACCCTATCCCGCCGCGCTACCACTCGTGGTATTTCCTTCACATCTTTTCTGGCGGCTACTCAGCGGGCTACTACGCGTACATCTGGAGCGAAGTGCTGGCTCGCAATGTGGGACGCTGGCTGCATGAGCGCGGGGGACTTACCCGCGCCAACGGACAATGCCTGCGGGAGAAGATTCTTTCCCGCGGACGCACGGTCGATCCGATACGTCTGTTCGAGGATTTCTACGGCGGTCCGCCGCAGATTGAACCGCTGCTCGAATACCGTGGTCTGGTCGCGCCGGCTTGAGGACTTGCCATAACAGGTCGTAGCGGCCTGGACTCGTTATGTACGCGCTCGACCCTAACGCGCGTGATGCACATCACCGTTGTAAAAGTCCGCTGGCGTCTGTGATGCACGACAGCCATTCGCCGGTTGCAGAAGAGTAATTTGGCGCCATCGTTGTCTGGAAGCCACATCCTCAACCAACTCTTCCGAGTCAACGATGGAGGGAGTCATGTCCAACTCGACATTGACGCGTACATTGAAATTCACTGGCTTCGCAGCCTCGCTCGCGCTTGCAGTTTGCCTGTCGCTCGCGCCGTTCGCGACCCGTGCTGACGAGAAGGTCACGTTCCATTTTGCGCCGTTCTCCATCAACGACGCGCAGCTCTTTGAATTCGTCGCTTCGCGGCTGCTCAGCACCGAAGGCGCCGAGCAGCTCGATACGTTGCGCGACGAACTGATGTTCACGCGGCTCGGACCGGACTCGTTTATGGTGATGGCTCGCGGCTTCTACCTGGCAGAGCCCAGTCACGGTGTGTTCAAGCGCATCAGCCCGAACTGGAACGAAGAAGCTGCCACGGTTCCGGTGAAGCTCATCGCGCGTAGTCCGTAAACATACAAGCCTTCAGGTTTGTGTTGGCCGTGTCGGCGTGGTCATGGATGGCCCGCCGACATTGCTATTTCCAACGCTATCCTGTCGCCGCCGTGCGTTGTAGCCGCACAAAGCTCATCGCATAACCATGGCGCTCGTCGGCCGGATGCTCGGAGCGTTCAATCTCCTGCCACTCACGCAGAGCTGACAGCGGAAAACGGGTGTCGCCCTCGGGTCTGCCGTGCACCCGGGTGAGATAGATACAACTGGCTGACGGCAGCGCAAGTGCAAACACGGCGGCGCCACCGATCACGCACAGCTCCTGCTCGCCGATCAGCGCCAGCGCCTGTTCCAGGCTACGCACAGTCTCGACCTCGGCGAGCGGCACCATTGCAGTGTGGCTCAGCACCAGATTGCGCCGGCCGGACAGCGGCCTGCCGATGGATTCAAAGGTGCGTCTTCCCATCAGCAGTGGCTTGCCGAGCGTTAGGTTTCTGAAGTGCTTCATGTCGTCGGGCAGCCGCCACGGAAGCTTGCCGTCGCGGCCAATCACGCCGTTGTCGGCAACCGCCACTACCAGCGAAATCTGCGCTTTCAAAGCTCTACTTGGGTGGCCAGAACAATCACGCGCCGCTCAGGCATGCGGAAAAACTCGGCCGCCTGCGCGCTGCTTCGCTGCATCCAGGCAAACAGTCGCCGCCGCACCCCTTCGTAGCCACCTCGCGGCCGCGGCGCCACCAGATGCCATCCAAGGAAGAACGAGCAATCCTGCGCAAACAATTTCAGCCCGCGCGCGCGGCATTGTTTGAGCGCCTCGTTCACATCCGGGGTTTCCATGAAGCCAAAGCGCGCGGTGACCGCGTAGATCTCCGGCATCAGGGTCTCGATGCGCACCCGGTCGGCCGGATCCTGACGCGGCGTGCGTGCAATCTCCATGTTGAGAAATACGATGCGCTCGTGCGCCACGTGGTTGTGTTCGAGGTTGCGCATCAACGCCGTCGGTATGTGCTTCGGATCGCTAGCCAGAAAGACCGCGGTCCCCGGCACACGCTCCACGTCGGCCAGCAGCTTTGGCAATTGCTGTAGCGGGACGGCCACGGCGCGCAACGCACTGCGCAGCAGGCGGCGGCCGCTGCGCCAGATCATGAAGACCGCGAACAGGATCATCGCCAGTGTCAGCGGCACCCACGCGCCCTCGGCGAACTTGGTCATATTGCCGGTCAGAAACATCAGATCGACCAGCGATAACGGCAGGAACACGGCGAGCACCTGCCAGTAGTGCCAGCGCCACCGGGCGAGCGCGAGCTGTGCACCCAGCAACGTGGTGATGAACATGGTGCCGGCAACGGCTGCGCCATAGGCGGCGCCGAGCGCATCGGAGGAGCGGAAAGCGAGTACGAACATGCAAACCGCGGCGAGCACGAACCAGTTCACGACCGGAACGTAGATCTGGCTGTGTTCCAATGCGGAGGTCTGCCGGATGCGAAGCCGTGGCAGCAGATCGAGCTGGATGCATTGGCGTGTTACCGAAAAGGCCCCGGTGATGGTGGCCTGCGATGCGATGATGGTAGCCAGTGTCGCCAGCACCACCGCCGGCAGCAGCATGCTCTCCGGGAACAGTCCGTACAGTGGCAAGTGTGAGGCAGAGGGGTGCATCAGAATCATCGCACCCTGGCCGAAGTAGTTGAGCACCAGTGCGGGCCAGACGAACGCGAACCAGGCGATGCGAACCGGCTTCTTGCCGAAATGTCCCATGTCGGCATACAGCGCCTCGCCACCGGTCATCGCCAGAAACACTCCACCGATGATCGCCAGTGCCACGCCCGGCCGATGCGTCAACAGCAGCACCCCGTAGCCGGGACTGAGTGCCGCCAGCACCGAGGGGTTCTTGACCAGCGCAGAAACGCCGGATGCCGACAGCGCCAGAAACCAGGTCAGCATGATTGGGCCGAACATACGACCGACGCGCTCAGTGCCACGATGCTGAATCGCGAACAACACAATCATGATGATGATCGTCACCGGTACCACCGCGTGCGCCGTGTCCGGGCTGAGCACCTGCAGACCTTCGACCGCGCTCAGCACTGAGATCGCCGGCGTTATCAGCGCGTCGCAATAGAACAGAGCGGCACCCAGCGCCGCGAGCATCACGATGACACGCTGGCGGCGGTTGCCTACCGCAAGGTTGCGCTGTACCAGCGCGAACAGTGACAGAATGCCGCCCTCGCCTTCATTGTCCGCACGCATGATCAGCACCACGTACTTGAGCGTGACCACGACCGCGAGGCTCCAGAAAATCAGCGACAGCACCCCCAGTATCGCCATGCGATCGGTCGGGACGCCGGCGGCAGTGAGCGATGACTCCAGCGCGTACAGCGGACTGGTACCGATGTCGCCATAGACGACACCCATCGCGCCCAATACGCAGGTCGCGGTGGTACGCGAGTTCTTCACTTGCTGCGGGCCTTGCGCTTGGGCGGCCATAGCATCGAGCCGCGACAAGCTTTGGCCCCGCAGCGGCAGGCAAAAATCTCGTCGACGTCCGGCGGGTCGCTGCGGTCGCGACCGATCTGGTAGTCGTAACACAGCTCGTCACCGGCCCGAATGGTGCGGATCGCCTCGATGAACACCCGGCGATCGTCGATCACGGATTCGCAGTTGGGCTCGCAGGAGTGATTGATGAATCGCGCATCGTTGCCGTTCACGCCGGCATCGATCACGACACCGCGATCGACGATGAACAGAAAGGTGTGGCTATCGCGGTCGTTCTTGTCCTCGTAACGCACGTCCGCCTGCCTGTGCGTGATGCGATCGCCGAGATACTCGATGATCCGCGTGCCCTTGCGGATCAGACGCAGCGCGAAGACGCCGCGTCCGTGCACACGCGAGCGGCGGACACGCATCATCTTGGGTCGGCTGGCGATCCTCGCAACGATGCTTTTGCGGCGCTTGGCCGGAAGAGTCTTGCGCGCTGTGCGCTTGTTCCGGCGCGCTACGCTCATACCGCCACGGGCGCGCGGATCGCCGGATGAAACTGATAGTCCATGAACTCGAAGTCCTCGTACTGGTACTCAAAAATGCTTGCGGGGCGGCGCCGCATCTTCAGTTGTGGCATCGGCAGCGGGCTGCGGGCGAGCTGCAGGTCGGCCTGCTCCAGATGATTCAGATAGAGATGACAGTCGCCACCGGTCCAGACGAATTCACCGAGCTGCAGGTCGCACTGCTGGGCGAGCATACAGGTCAGCAATGCGTAGCTGGCAATGTTGAACGGCACGCCGAGGAACACATCGGCGCTGCGCTGATAGAGCTGACAGGACAGCCGGTTGGCAGCGACATAGAACTGGAACATCGCGTGACACGGCGCGAGCGCCATCTGCGGCAGTTCGCCGACGTTCCAGGCGCTGACCAGGATACGGCGCGAATTCGGATTGCTGCGCAGCTGATTGACCACTTCACTGATCTGATCGATCTGGCGAGCGTCGGCGGTGCCCCAGCTGCGCCACTGTTTGCCGTACACCGGGCCGAGTTCGCCATTCGGGTCGGCCCACTCATCCCAGATCGTCACCCCATGCTCGCGCAGGTACCGCACGTTGGTGTCGCCACGCAGGAACCACAGCAGCTCATAGACAATCGCCGGCAGATGCAGTTTCTTCGTGGTCACGAGCGGGAATCCGGCGGACAGATCGAAGCGCATCTGCTGCCCGAAGAGTGACAGCGTGCCGGTACCGGTGCGATCGTCCTTGCGCACACCGCGCGTGCGGATCGCGCGCACCAGCTCAAGGTAGGCCTTCATTGCGGCGGCTTGAAATTGCCCGACGGTTCGTGACGCGAGTAGGCGAGTCCCATCAGGAAAATCCCGGCCAGCAGCAAC
Source organism: Steroidobacteraceae bacterium (assembly GCA_035566155.1). Lineage (GTDB taxonomy): Bacteria > Pseudomonadota > Gammaproteobacteria > Steroidobacterales > Steroidobacteraceae > FEN-1191. Next base: position 7,238 of record DATMRM010000397.1, read on the forward strand.
GGTAGCGAGAGCACCTGACCCATCGTGACCCAGCCATACGCCAGATAGCCGATGCCGATGTCCGGTTCGCGCACGAACTCCACTACGATGCGGGCCACTCCATAGCAGATCGCGAACAGCCCGGACACCGCGTAGCGCGGTCGAGGACGGCTGCTGTAGATCCACACCAGGGTGAACAGCACGATACCCTCCAGGGTGGCCTCGTAGAGCTGCGAGGGGTGTCGTGGCACCGGCTGCCCGCCATTCGGATCCGGGACGAGCATCGCCCACCAGCCTTCGGTCGGGCGCCCCCACAGCTCACCGTTGATGAAATTGCCGAGGCGCCCGAAGAACAGTCCGATACCGGGCCACGGCGCGGCGAAATCCACCACGTCCCAGACCTTCCGTCCGTGCTTCCAGGCGAAGAACGCCGTGGCCGCCAGCACGCCGAGCAGGCCGCCGTGAAACGACATGCCGCCTTCCCAGATCTTGAGCGGATAGAGCCAGTCCGCGCGCCACAGCGGCATGCCATAGAACAGCACATAGCCGATGCGACCGCCAACAATGACACCGAGCATGCCGTAGAACAGAAAATCATCGACGTCGACCGCGCTCCAGCTCGAATTCGGTTGTGCCGCTCGGCGGCGGCCCAGCCACCAGGCACCGGCAAACCCCAGCAGGTACATGATCCCGTACCAGTGGATCTGCAACGGACCGAGCTTCAGGGCTATCGGATTGATATTCGGATAGGGCAGCATGCGCGGATTCTACCGTGTCACTCGCGCGTGACTCTGCAAAAGAAAGCTTTGAGATAGCGGGTCTCGGGAATGGCCGGATGGATCGGATGATCCTGCGCCTGGCCTCCACAGTGCAGAACCTGGGCGAAGCGGCTGGTGTGCCGGGCCGCAGACTGGATCAATCCCAGCAATTCGTCACCCGACAGGTGATAGGAACAGGAACAGCTGACCAGCAGCGCGTCGCGCTCGAGCAGTCGCATCGCAATCTGATTGAGCT
>DATMRM010000398.1:0-2155 GCA_035566155.1 Steroidobacteraceae bacterium
ATCGAGGACAACGGCTACGGCATCTCGGTGAAGTCGGAACTGCAGACGCCCGGCGGCAATATCGCGGCGAACCTGGCCTCGTTTCGCAAACTGCAGATTCTGGACGGCAACGGCAGTGATCTGCCCTCGGCGGCGACGCTGATGCGCGAAGCGGTGATGGCGGCACGCAACGACGAGGGTCCGGTGCTGCTGCGACTGACGGTGCCGCGACTGTCCGGACACTCCGGTCAGGACACGCAGGCCTACAAATCCCCGCAGGAAGTCGCGGAAGAGCAGTCGCGCGATCCGTTGAGCGCACTGCACGAAATGCTGGTGCCCGAGCACATGACTCAGGATCAGTGGCGTCAGGCGGAAGCGGACGCACGCCACGAGGTGCTGCAGGCGCTCGAGCGTGTGGAAGCGCGGCCGACGCCCGATGCGCGGCAGGTGACGCGCTTTGCTTTCAGCGAGCCGCGTGCCGGTGGCGGGCTGGAGCTGCAGCAGCAGGGTGGGATCCGCTCACACGGCGTGCAGCCGGCTGCCGGTTCCGACACGGTTCGCGCCGAGGGCGCGCGCATCAACATGCTGACAGCGATCCGTCGCACGCTCGAGCACGAACTGGCAGTCAATTCGCGCGTGCTGGTGTTCGGTGAAGACGTCGGCCGCAAGGGCGGTGTGCACGCGGCGACCCTGGGGTTGCAGGAGCGCTTCGGTGCACAGCGCGTGTTCGATACCAGTCTGTCGGAAGAGGGCATCATCGGCCGCGCTGTCGGGATGGCGCTCGCCGGGCTGATGCCCGTGCCGGAGATCCAGTTTCGCAAGTACGCCGAGCCGGCCGCGGAGCAACTCAACGATTGCGGTACCCTGCGCTGGCGGACGGCGAATCGATTTGCCGCTCCGATGGTGGTGCGCATGCCAGGCGGGTTCTTCAAGTGCGGCGATCCCTGGCACAGCCAGAACAATGAAGTACAGTTCGTGCACGCGATCGGCTGGCGTGTGGCCATGCCGTCGAACGCCGAAGATGCAGTCGGTCTGCTGCGTGCGGCGTTGCGCGGCAACGATCCGACGATATTCTTCGAGCATCGCGCGATGCTCGATGGCGCCTGGGCGCGCCGCCCCTATCCCGGTGATGACTACGTGCTGCCGTTCGGTCGTGCACGCTGCATCCGCGCCGGCACCGAAGTCACCGTGATCTGCTGGGGCGCGATGGTCGAGCGCTGCGAGCAGGCCGCGGCCGAGTCCAGGATCGATGCCGAAGTACTGGATCTGCGCACGCTGGTGCCGTGGGATCGCGAGGCGGTGATGCGCTCGGTCGCCCGGACGCATCGCTGCCTGATCGTGCACGAAGACAACCTCAGCGCCGGGTTCGGCGCCGAGATCGCGGCGAGCCTGGCGCGCGATGCGTTCTATGAGCTCGATGCACCGATCGAGCGTCTGGCCATGCCCGATGTACCCAGTCCGCACAATCCGCTGCTGCTGGAGGCCGTATTGCCGAGCGTGGCGCGCATCGCGCAGTCGCTGCGCGATCTCGCCAGCCTGTGAGCTCAACCCCCGGCAGCATCGAGGTGCGCGCGCCGCGCGACCAGGCGGAGGGCACGCGCTCGCAGATCCTGCGCTGGCTGAAAGCCACCGGCGATGCGCTCGCCGAGCACGAGCCGCTGGTCGAAGTCGAGACCGATAAGGTCACGATCGAGATTGCTTCGCCCGCGAGCGGTGTGCTGCGTGAGATTCTCAAGCAGGAGCAGGAGGAGATCAGCCCGGGCGATCTGCTGGCGCGCATCGAAGTCAGCGCGGCCGCGGCGTCGGCGACCGCGGCAGTGGGCGCATCAGCGGGCGCCGGTCAATCAACCCACGCGGCAGCGGCGAGCGCCGGATCGGATGCGCAGTTGCCGGCGCGGCCACGCGGACGGCGCGAGCCGGATAGTGTCAGTCCCGCGGTGCGACGCCTGCTGCAAGAGCGTGGACTGAGCGAGCAGGACGTCACCGGCACCGGCCCCGGCGGGCGCATCAGCGTGGACGACGTGCTGCGCACGGACAGCGCTGCGCCACATGCGAGCGCGCCACCCTCATGGGCTGTGTCCGGCGCGGGCACTGCGAGCCATCATGTGGCGCACAGCGCCACCCGCAAGCGCATCGCGCAGCGCATGGTGCACAGCCTGCTGCACACCGCGCCGCA
>DATMRM010000399.1:0-2252 GCA_035566155.1 Steroidobacteraceae bacterium
CCGTTGACTGATATCCTAAAGTCCGCGCGACCGAAATTCATTCCGGTCGCCGCAAGCGTCTAGGGCAACCGCTAGTTTAGGCTTTCAGGAGTACCGCTGTTGCCTGGACCGGCACCGATCTGCTGCAGCAGTGACGGCAAACGGTCGAAGTCCCGCAGTTTATCCAGGAAGTGCTGGGCACCCAGTGCGGCGGCTGCGCGGCGATACTCCGCCAGATCGTAATTGGTGAGTACGATCACGACGACGTCCTTCGCTCTACTGCCCGGGATCGCGCGCAACACGCCGAAGCCGGTGCCTTGGCGCAGGTGCAAATCGAGCAACACGACATCAAGCGGATGACGTTGCAGCGCAGCGACGGCATCGGCTTCGCTGTCCACGGTCTCCGCCAACTGTACGCCGGGTACGCTCAACAGGGTCTCGCGCAGCCGCTCTGCAAGGACCCGCGAATCTTCGACCAGAAGTACCGACAGACTTCGCGGGCTCATCTGAGTCTTCGGTATGAAGGAGGGTTGCACATCCATTTCCTGGCCAATGTAAGGCGAGCGCCGCGTTGAATGAAACGTCGAGATTTGACCGTTCCGTGATCGGAGACTGCCTACAGCGACGCCGTCATTGGATAATTCCGTTTCGCAGAGCGTAGGTGGTGATGTCGGCGTTGGTCGTGAGGCTCATTTTTTCCAGTATTCGAGTGCGATAGGTACTCACCGTCTTGACGGACAGACACAGCTCGTCGGCGATGGAAGAGACCGCCCGACCGGCGGCGAGCTTACAGAATATCTGGAATTCGCGCTCGGATAGCCGACGATGCAATGGTTGATCGGTGTCACCGTCCAGATCCGAGAGCAGCAATTCCGCCAGATTGGCGCTGACGTAGCGTCGGCCCTGCATCACTGCTCGAGTGGCTTTCAGCAGTTCCTCGGGTGCGCACTCTTTCGGCAAATAACCGCCCGCCCCGGCCTTCAGAACGTTGATCGCATACTGACGCTCCGGAAAGCCGCTCAAAACAAGCACTTTGGTGTCCGGATAGCTCGCGCGGATGTAACGCAGAATATCGAGCCCGCTGCGATCGGGCATATTGATGTCGAGGATAACCAGATCCCAGCTGCCGGTGCGCAACTGATCCAGCGTCTCATTGCCCGAGGCAGCCTCGCCGATTTCCGTGATGCTGTGATCGTCCCCGAGGAACTGGCGAAGGCCCGCCCGCACCATCGCGTGGTCGTCAGCTAGAAGTACCTTTGACATGAATGCCTCACTCAGGCGTGAGCTTGCGTCGCCTGGCGCTCGTACGCTGCAAGCTTGTTATACAACGTTTTAAGACTACATCCCAGCATCTTGGCTGCGCGGTTCTTGTTGCCAGCCCAATGCGCCAACGTGGCCTCAATGAGCCAGCGTTCGGCTTGTGCGAGTGACGATCCGATTGGAACACGCACTCCCCCATGCTCGTCGTGAGCGACGGTGCGCTCGCTTGCTGCCACAACGGCATGCAGATTCATCGGCTCCAATTCAAGTTCGCGGTCACACAGGATATAGGCCCGCTCGATCGCGTTTTTGAGCTCGCGCACATTGCCCGGCCAGTGATATTCGCGCAGTTTGCGCTGCGCGCCCGGGCCAAACGTCTTGTCTGTGCCGTTGCGGGCATTTAGCTCCAGCAGAAAGTGATCCGCGAGCAGCACCACGTCCTCGCCGCGCTCGCGCAGTGGAGCCAGAGCAATCGGAAACACCGCCAGGCGATACAGGAGATCCTCGCGCAGGCTGCCCTCACGTACCGCCTGCACCGGCGAGCGATTGGTCGCCGCCACCACCCGCACGTCGGTCTGGATCTCTTGGGTGCCGCCGACGCGGAAGAAGCGCCGCGTTTCCAGAAAACGCAGCAGGCGCGTTTGCATGTCGGCGCTCATCTCGGTCACTTCATCCAGCAGCAACGTGCCGCCCGAGGCACGTTCCACCATGCCGGCGTGGTTGCGCTGAGCGCCGGTAAAGCTGCCGCGCTCGAAGCCGAACAGTTCCGACTCGATCAGGGTCGGCGGTAGTGCTCCGCAATTGATGCCCAGGAACGGTCCTGAACTGCGCGCGCTGCGCGCGTGGATCGCTTGAGCCACCAGCTCTTTGCCCGAACCGCTCTCACCGGATATCAGAACGGTCGCGTCGGTGGGCGCGACTCTCTCCACCAGGTCCCGTACCGCCTGAATCACGGGCGAACGGCCGACCATTATGTTGGTTGCGTCAGTCATTCCTGTCTCCTGTCGTTCGGC
>DATMRM010000400.1:0-7331 GCA_035566155.1 Steroidobacteraceae bacterium
CGGATGCGCTTCGCTGCCAATCAGCAGCAGCTCGCCGTCATAGCCCTCCTGGCGCAGCGATTCCGCGATCTGCACTCCGGCCTGCCCGGCGCCCACTATCAGAACAGGATGCGACATGGGTTGAAGGATACCCGACTACGAACCATCACCCGCGACAAACCGCGTGCCACTTGTACTTTTGTGGTGCGAGAGCCCATCCGCACCCAGTGTTATGATAGTAGCCCTGCGTCTCGGCAACCGGTAGCTTATGTGGAAATGCACATGAAATCGCGGCTCAAGCGCGTACCCAGCTTCATGCTGTACGGCGAATCGAGTGCCTTTGCGACCGCAGAACGCTTGCACATTGAGGACATTCAGGCGCGCAGCCGACGCTACCTGTGGGAGATCGCCCCGCACACCCATCGCGGACTGTATCAATGCCTGTATGTGGCCGCAGGACCCGCGGCCACGCATGTCGATGACAATCACGCGCAGCTGAGTGGTCCAGCCCTGGTGATCCTGCCGCCGGGCTGCGTGCACGCCTTCAGGTTCAGCGCCGACACCGAAGGGCATGTGCTCACGATCGCACCCGAGGTGCTGTTCGAGGGCAGCGATGCGGCCGCGCGCGTATCGTTCGAAGCGCTATTCGCGGTACCGCATGTATTGCGCTTCGAAGCGCGCGATGCACTGGCCCTGCGCCTGCATCCACTGTTCCAGCGGCTACTGGAGGAATATCGTGCTCCCGAAGGCCACGGCTCACCGGTGTGCGTGTGGCTCGCGCGCAGCATTCTGTGGCTCATCGGACAGGAGCTGCAGCGCCGTCACGAACTCGACGGCGGCACGCACCGGGCGCATCAGAGCCTCACCCGTTTTCAGGCGCTGATCGAGTTGCACTATCCTGATCACTGGCCGATCTCGCGTTACGCGCGCCTGATCAGCATGAGTGAGGGACGCCTGAACCGGTTATGCCGGGCACAGCGCGAACATTCAGCCTTCGAACTGCTGCAGCAACGGCTGTTGCGCGAGGCGAGACGTCGTCTGGCGTACGTGGGTATGTCGGTCGCACAGGTGGCGCGGGAACTCGGCTTTCGCGACCCGGCTTATTTTTGCCGCTTCTTCAAACGCCACACCGGCGTGTCGCCCAGCCGGTTTCGCCAGCAGCACCTCAAGGAAGCGGCGCTGGCAGACTAGAGCAGATCCTTGCGAAACAGGGTCCACTCATCCATCGGGTTGGCACCGAAGCGACGATAGAACTCGATCGCCGGTTTGTTCCAATCCAGTACCGACCACTCGAATCGGCCGCAATTGAGCTCGCGGGCCCGCCGCTCGAGTTCTTCCAGCAGCGCAAGACCCAGACCCCGGCCGCGATGCACCGGTCGCACGAACAGGTCTTCCAGATACAGGCCCGGTCGGCACAGGAATGTCGAATAGTTCAGAAAGTACAGCGCGAATCCGGCCGCGATCCCCTCCCATTCCGCGATCAGCACGTGCGCGAAGCGCGGCTCCTCAAACAGATGACGGCGCAAGTCATCGATTTTGCCCACCATTTGCGACCGTAGCCGCTCGTAGTCCGCCAGTTCACCGATCAGCTCATAAATGACAGGCAGGTCCGCAGGCGCAGCCGCTCGCACTTTCAGCATCTTCGCTCTCCGCAACAGGTGAGGCAGTTCACAGTATCGGCGGGCGGGCATCGGTCAAAGTCAGATTTTGTTAAGGCCTGCGACCGGGCCACATTCTCGGCGTGGACAGAGTCATTAGAGTCTGCAGGATCGGACGACGCTCTGCCCGACACGATTGATTTTAAGCCACGGAAGAAGGATGGAACAGCCAGCGCGACACCCCTCTGCTTCACCTGAAGAGCGATTCGATTCCCATGCCGTCACGGTAACGACTGACAGTTCGCCGGGAGCATCGGCGCGCCCGGCACCGCCGGTCGTGACGCTGTCGGAAGATCCGATGCTGCTCGAGGCGATATCGGCAGCGACCCTGGATCTCGTTCAGGTCATCGTGGCGCCATCGGCGGATCGCTTCATCGACCAGGTGGTGGCCACTGGCGGCGAGCTGGCGCTGATCGATGCATCCGCGGTACCGGACGATCTGGCGCAGTTCCTGGTGTCGATACACCAGCAGTTTCCGCAGCTGCAGCTGCTACTGGCCGGACCCGGAAACGTGCAGCATCTGATCGGCTCGCAGATAACGGACGGCACGGTGTACCGTTTCGTCCACAAGCCAGCCTCGGCCCAGCGACTGAAACTGTTCGTGGACGCGGCGCTGCGCGAGCGTCAGACGCGGATCACCGCGCAGATCCTGCGTTCGCCGTTTCCGGCGCCTGCGGCGGCCGAGCCTGCTGTGCGCGACTCAGGACGCCCCGGGTGGCTGATGGCCGCTGCAGGCATGGTGTTGCTGATTGCAGCCGCGGGCGCCGTGATCTGGTATTCATCGTTGTCGGAACCTCCGGTGGCGAAAGCGCAGCCCCCGGCGCTCGCTCCGGCGGTTGTGGTGCCACGCCCGGCGCCAGCACCGATCGCAACACGCGCGGCGGCACCCCCGGCCGCGCGAGCCACGCATACAGCCAGTCCTGGCGCGCTCACCGAAGCCGAGCAGGCCGCGGTCGATCGGGCTGCGGCAGAGCGCTCCGAGCGCTCGGAAAAAGAGCGCCTGGCCGCAGAGGCCGAGGCACGCCAGGCGGCCCAGGCCGAACAGGCGCGCCGGGCTGACAGCGACGCGCGCCTGGCGCAGATCCATCAATGGGTGCAGCTGGCGCGCAGTCGCATTGCCAGTGGCGCGCTGATTGAACCGGCGAATGATAGTGCACGCACTTACGTCAGTGATGCGCAGGAACAGGCACCGGATGACCAGGAAGTGCGCGCTGTGTCGGTGGCCCTGGGTGACGCGTTGATCAATTCCTTCCGCAAAGCGCTGGCAGCCGGCAATACTGCGGCTGCTGAGGAGTGGCTCAAGGCATGCCGCGCCTATCAGATCAGCCGGGCGACACTCGATCAGATGGCGGTGCAGCTCGAGAGCTTCCGCGCTGCACAGGTGGCGCAAAGTGGAGCGACGAAAGCCGTGGAGAATGCGCTCGCGGCCGACGCGCTGGTGACAGCGCCAGCCACGCCGGTTGCCGGGCCGAAACCGGTTCAGGCGAGCACACAGATCCTGCAGGAGGGTGACCTGCACCGCATCGATTTCAACCCGCCCAAGTATCCGCCGGACGCCCTGATGCGCGGCGAAACCGGCACCGTCGAACTGGACTTCACCGTCACGCCCGCGGGCACCGTCACTGACATCAAGGTCACGAGGGCCAATCCGATCGGGGTGTTCGAGCAGGCGTCGATTGCGGCGTTGGTACACAACCGCTACGAGCCGGTACTACGCGATGGTGCACCGGTCGCGCAGCGCGCTCACATTCGGATGAGGTTTGCGTTGTGAACTTGCGCCTGCTGATCATAGGCGACGAGCGCGAACTGCGCCTGTGGCTGCATCATCAGGTCGACGTGCTCTGGCCCGATGCGGTGGTGGATGAGGTGGAGCAGGCGCAGCTCGAAGCACGCGCTGGAACGCTGCGGATGCGCGAGCTGCAACTGGTTCTGCTATGCGTGAAGTGCGATCCGGCGTCCGACGATCCGGCCGCTGACCTCGAACCCCTGCGCAGTCTGCTGCGACATCGCGATGTACCGCCGACCGTCGTCGTGACCTCCGGCGGCAACGAGCTGACGGCAGTGCGCGCCATACAACTGGGCGCCAATGACTACCTGCCGCGCGAATTGCTCAGTGGTCAGCGCCTGGCGACCGCGCTGCGCAGCGCGATGAAAGCGCCCCGCCACGCGCCACCGGCGCGCACGCGCGCGCGCAGGTCGCCGCGACGCAAGATCGATCCGGCTCACTTGAATCTGCCGCAGTACTCGATCCTGCACAAGCTCGGAGAGTCCTCGCGCGCAGCGGTCTACCTGGCGCACAGCGTGAGCCTGGGGCGCAACGTGGCGCTCAAGATCAGCAAGCCGATGATGGAGGACGCGGACGAGTGCAACGAGTTCGCGCGTGAGTACGCCGCCATTTCGGCGCTGCATCATCGGTCGGTAGTCGAGATCTACGACTACGGCTTTCATGACGGGCGTGAATTCATCTCGATGGAATATTTTCCGTGCGGCGACCTGAAGGTCAGGTTGCAACAGCCGATCACCGCGCGTGAGAGCCTGGAATTTGCTCACCGCATTTGCATGGCGCTGGAGGTCATTCATGCCCGTGGACTGATCCACCGCGATCTGAAACCACCGAACGTGATGTTGCGCGAGGACGGCTCGATCGTGCTGATCGACTTTGGCATCGCCAAGGGTGTCGAAATCGGCGGGCGCAGCACGGCGGTGGGCGTACTGCGGGGTTCGCCCTACTACATGAGCCCGGAACAGGCACAAGGTATCCCGTTGGACGCGCGCAGCGACCTCTACAGCGTAGGCGTGATCCTGTTCGAGATGCTCAGCGGGAGCAAACCCTATACCGGTACCAGTGCGATGGAGGTCATGCAACAGCACGTGCACGGACCCCGGCCACGGCTGCCGATCGCGCAGGTAGAGTACGAGGCACTGCTCGAGCATTTCATGGCCCGTCAACGCGATGAGCGTTTCCCGGATGCGATCTCGGCTTCGGGCGCGCTCAGCGACGCGCTCGAACGGCTGACGCGCGAAGCGAGCCCGGCGCCGGTCGCAGCGCACGGTGGCTGAGATGAGCGACACGGCGCAGCAACCCCAGATGATCATTCCCGCACTACAAAGCGAACTCGACTCGCTGCGCGATCAACGCGATCTGTATCGCTCGCTGCTGCTGTGCGAACCCGAGCCGCTGGCCGAATTCATCTGTGTGGCACTGGAAACGGTCGAGACCCTGCGCTCGACGCTGCGGATGCCGACCCGCGACAGCGGCGCGTTTCGCGGCAAGATCGAGCGCCTGCAAATGGAATTGATGTCGATGGAACAGGCCCTCACGGGCATGCATTTGCCCACCGTCAGCCTGCGCCTGCAGACCGCCGTGGCGGCCGTCAATGAAATCGGCCTGCGCGCCGAGATCACCGGCAACGACCTGCTCCCGGCCATGGTTTTGCTGGAGGAGCTGTGTAGCCACGTGCTGATCGCGTCGAATGCCGCGGCGGTACACGTACCGATCGCCGACGAGGACGAGCAGGAAGAGGAACTGGAGGCGAGCGAGCGGCGGGCACAGCGCAAACTCGGGGTCGCCTTGCGCCAGATGTGCGACAAGTTGTCGGCCGAGCACGGCAAGAAAATGAGCCTGGTCACGATCGGATTTGAAGAGATGCCAGGGGACTGGAGCAGCGTGCTGTTCGATCTGCTGGGTCAACTGCTGCGCAATTCCATCGAGTATGGGATCGAGCCTGCGGATGCGCGCCTCGCCGCCGGGAAGCCGGATGTCGGAACGATGGCCATCGAATTCGTCGATCGCGGCACACAGGGATTCGAGCTCAACGTTCAGGACGATGGAGCGGGACTCGACACCGATCGCATCACCGACGTTGCCGTCAGACTTGGGCTGCTGCCCCCAGACTGCGTGCGTGGTCTGGATCCGGGACGTCTGCTGAATCTGATCTTTCAGCCGGGTGTCACGACGTCGCAGGATCCAGCGCGGCGAGGGCTCGGGATGCAGATTGTCCGCGAGCACGTGCAGCGGCTTGGCGGCAAGATGCAGATTGCCGCCAAGCGCGGTCAGTACCTGCGCTTCCAGATTTCATTGCCGCCGCTTACCGAGTCCGACTGACACTGGTCACGAGCACTCATAGATCGTCAGTCCGCCGAGCGCATCGCCGACAGCCAGCAACGCGCCGTCGCGCGAGAAGCGCAGCACCGTGCCCTCATCCGGCAACAGATGCGCATCCTGAGGGTGCTCGGCGGCGCCGACCCGCCACAACAGCAGCCGGCGGTCGCGCGCGGCCGAGACCAGCCAGGTGCCGCTGGGTCGGAAACTCAGCGCAGTCAGGCGGTCCGAGTGGGCTCGCAGCTCAAACGGTTGCGAGCTCTGCGAAGACTTGCTTTGCGAGTCCCAGCCGACCAGCGCGCTACTGGCTGCCGCGGCCAGATAGCGACCATTGCTGCTCCACTCGGTCGCAAATACACGCGATCCCAGCCCCTGGATGTCGGATTGCGTGCCCGTGGCGACGTTCCACAGATTGATCGTGCCGTCCTGCATTCCTGCTGCGAGCACTCTGCCCTCGGGATGCCAGGCGGCAGTCAGGCACGCACCGCGCGCACGGAAGTCGCGCAACTGCAGCTCAGGCTCGAGTCGATGAACGCGCAGACCGTTGTTGCCCGCGGCCGCGACCTCATGACTCTTCGGTCGCCAGCCGATCGCGGCGATCGAGCCGGGATGATCGTCGAGCCGATGCTGCAACTTCCCACTGTCGTCATACAGGTGCAGCGTCTTTCCGCTGGCGACAGCGAGCCAGCGACCGCTGTCCGAGAACGCGAGTCGTTGGCTCCACTGCGCGGCCTGCTGAATCTTCTGCGGGGTGAGCGAGCGAGCGTCCCACAGCAACACCGCGCCGTCCTGACCTGAGGTGACAAACAGTCGTCCCGCCTTCTGCCAGGACACAGCCAGTACGCCGGATGGGTGACGACCGATCACTTGCGCAGGATCGGTCCCACTGCTCGAAAGGCGCAGTATGGCGCCCTCGCCACCCGCAACGATCAACGTCTTGCCGTCATTCGACCAAGCGGCATCGACGGGATAGTCGCCGAGATCCACCCGCCCGCGCGGTCGCAGTCTTCCGACCGCCGCGTTCATGCCACGCAGGATTCGAAGCCGGCTTCGAGTTCGTTGCGGTCTAGATCGCGACCGATGAACACCAGCCGGCTGACACGCGGCGTGCCCGCACCCCAGGGCCGTTCCAGCTGCCCGTCGAACATCATGTGCACGCCATGGAACACGAAGCGCCTGGGCTGCGCCTTGAGGTTCAGCACGCCCTTCATGCGCAGGATGTCCTGTCCGCGGCTCTGCAGCAGGTAAGAGAGCCACTGATTGACCTTGTTCGGGTCGAGTTCCCGCTCATCGGTCAGCCCGATCGAGCCGATGGCGAGATCGTGATGATGCGAGCCGAAGCGACGCGTGACGATGGGCGCCGGGGCGTGCAGGTGCATGCCGAACTCGATCGGTGCGTGTTCCGTGAACAGCGCCCACGGCCCGGACGAGGAGATCTCCAGTTTGAAGCTGGCGTGCTGACCCAGTTGCAGCCGGGATCGTCGCTGCGCGTGTATCGTCTCTCCCGGCGCGATGAGTTCCGGGTCGGACTGGAAAATCTTTCCGGTCGAGTCCAGCAGGCTGTCCAACGCTGCCGCGTCGCCGTCGGCTGC
>DATMRM010000401.1:0-9299 GCA_035566155.1 Steroidobacteraceae bacterium
CCAGCTCACTCGCCGCAATACCCATAGCGAATACTTCCTGTCGATCCAGGTGTCCTATCCGAATGCCGACGACGTACGGCGCGCGCACAGCCATCACATGGATCCCGGCGGCTCCATCATGATCCACGGGCTGCCGAACAACCTGCGTCATTCGCCTGACTACTACGCCACTGCCGACTGGACCGACGGCTGCATAGCACTGTCGAATTCGGATATGGTGGAGGTATGGCTCATGACGCAGGACAACGTGCGGGTCGAAATCCTCCCCTAAGACTTATCCTTCCGCGCTGTGGCGGCGTGATGCGCCCGCGCGCCCGCCGCCACTGAAAGCTTCCCTTCATGCAAACCAGTATCGTTCTCCCGGAATCGGTCGATGCACGCGTCGGTCCGCGCGGCAGTCTGGAGATCCTGTCGCAAGCCGAGATCGACAAGTTGCTCGATACCAGCCAGACCGGCCTGCACGCGCTGTTTCGCAACTGCGCACTGGCGGTGCTCAATTCGGGCAGCGACAACGACAATGCCAAGGCGCTGTTCGAGCGTTATCGCAACTTCGATCTGCGGATCGTGCGTCACGCCTGGGGAATCAAACTGGAAATGACCAACGCGCCGCCCGCGGCTTTCGTGGACGGCGAGATGATTCGCGGCATCAAGGAGCATCTGTTCGCGGTGCTGCGGGACATCATCTACACCGCGAACGAGATCATCGGCGCCGGGCGGCTCGACAGCCGTGACAGCGCTTCGATTACCAACGCGATCTTTCATATCCTGCGAAATGCCAGACTGCTCGACTTCAACACCCGGCCAAACCTGGTGGTGTGCTGGGGAGGGCATTCGATCGGGCCGGTTGAATATGACTACGCCAAACGCGTGGGCTATGAGCTGGGCCTGCGAGGGCTGGATGTCTGCACTGGCTGCGGGCCCGGCGCGATGAAAGCGCCGATGAAAGGTGCCGGCGTCGGACACGCCAAGCAACGCATCACGCAGGGGCGCTTCGTCGGCGTCACCGAACCCGGGATCATTGCCGCCGAGCCTCCCAACGCCATCGTCAATCAGCTCGTGATCCTGCCCGATATCGAGAAGCGCCTGGAGGCGTTCCTGCGCCTGGCGCACGGCATCGTGGTGTTCCCGGGCGGCGCGGGCACGGCCGAGGAGATCCTGTATCTGCTCGGGGTGCTGCTCGAGCCGGCCAATGCCGGTCAGCCGCTGCCGGTGATTCTTACCGGGCCGCGCGCCAGTGCCGCGTACTTCGATCAGATTACCCGGTTCATCGAGCGTACGCTGGGCCCGGCGGCGCTGACGCGGCTCGAAGTCATCGTTGATGACGCCGCGGGCGTCGCGCGAGCGCTCGTCAAGGCGTTCAAACAGGTGCGCGCGTTCCGCCGAGAGCAGAACGATTCGTACACGTTCAACTGGCTGCTGCGCGTGCCGTACGAGCTGCAGCAACCGTTCGAAGTCACCCACGCATCGATGCGCGCGCTGGCACTGCAGCGCTATCAGCCGCTGCATCGACTGGCAGCGAATCTGCGGCGTGCGTTCTCGGGAATTGTGACAGGTAACGTGAAGGAGTATGGCGTCGCGGCGATCGAGCGTTTCGGGCCTTACGAACTGTCGGGCGATGCCGATTTGATGGCTCTGCTCGATGAATTGCTCACTGCTTTCATTTCCCAGGGGCGGATGAAATTGCCGGGCAGTGTGTACCGACCTTGCTATCGGCTCGTTGCCTGAAGATATTTTTTCTACTGTTAAGTGACGCGCTGTGTCCGCTCGCATCGGCGGATTTAACGTTTGCGTCGGTAAGCTACCGTGCGCGTCATACTCGCATCAGAGTGCGAAGTGCGAGCGGCACCGTTCAGAACCGCTGTGATCCAGTTCCTGTCGAGTGCCGCTGCAGCCTCGTAGGCTTCGCGACCAAGGAGCCACACCATGAGCAAACCCGAAGCACCGAAGGTTGAGACTGCTGACGAGGCGCTGGCGCAATCGCTGACCGCGCCGAGCGGTGCCGAGGCTTACGCCCGCTGGCTGGAGCACATGCAGCGCACACGCACGCGGCACTCCGCCATCACGCGCAATCTGTATACCTGGTCGAACTACAAGAACTGGGCGGAGAAGGTCCGCCACGACTGGCTGGCGGAAGACACCAAGCCCTAGGCCAACACCGGTTCCGCGCTGCGCTCCGGCTCAGCGATCGCAGGCACTTCCACCGCAGGCGGTGGGGGCACGACCGGGGCGACGGCGCCTCGGGGCTGATCCAGCCACTGCAGCAGCGGCTGCCACTGCGCCAGATCTTCGGACACCTGGGCAGCCTTCATCTCCTCCAGACCCAGCCCCTGCTCGGCGGCCCGCACGTAATTCTGCGAATCGCGCAGGGTCGCGACGATTGGAATGCCAAGGGTTCCCAGAAAACGGGTCAACGAGCGGTAAATCAGTGTATTGCGCCGCACGCGGTTGGCGATGATCCCCAGGCGGTTGTCTTCGCGCTGCACCTTGGCAATCAGCAGCAGATTCTGGACGCAGCGCGAGCAGGCGTGGATGTCGATATCCGACGGCAGCACCGGTACCAGGATCTTGTCGGCAGTTCGCGTCAGTTCCGGCATGTCCTGCGCGGAAACGGCCGCCGGGGTATCGATCACGACCCGACCCGTATCCTGCGGGATCCGCACCTGAAACGAGCGCGTCACGCGCAGGCTGTTTTCGAAGGCCGAGATCAGGTTGATATGCGGCTGCGTGGGCCGACGTTTCTTGATCCAGTGGCCGGCGGAGCCCTGCTTGTCGTAGTCCATCAATACCGGCCGCTCACCCCGCAGCGCAAAGTGACTGGCGAGATTGATCGCCACCGTCGTCTTGCCTGATCCGCCCTTCGGGTTCAGCACCAGAATGCGCTGCATGTAGTTCTCGTAGAGCCGTGAAAATTATGTCCTGTTTGCAGACTACGCAGCGCTCAGGGGGCCCGCAAGCGCCGCCGTCAGAACTGAGCACTCGGTCTTACTTAATCGCGAATTTGCCTGACCAATCTGCGAGCACGCGCACGGGGTGCCTGTGAGTCAGAACACTCCATCGGCCACGTCCGATCTTTAGGCTTCCCCACGGTCACACAAAGGTGCGCAATGGAAAGATTCCTGCTGCTCTGGGACGACATGGACGACTGGCTGTCCGCCGCCCTGCACGTGTTTGGCCGCCGGATGGCTTGAAACCTTAACGCTTAGCCCCTATACCGCTGCTTCCATTCGGTAACACTAGCGGCGGGTACCATGTCGAGTGAGCGCGAGACTCTGGGCTTCCAGGCTGAAGTCCGGGAGTTGCTACATCTGATGATTCATTCCCTGTACAGCCACAGGGAAATCTTCCTGCGGGAACTGATCTCAAACGCGTCGGACGCGAATGACAAACTGCGCTTCCTGGCGCTGTCGGACCCGCAGATGCTGGGCAAGGAGAGCGAACTCGGTATCTGGATCGATACCGACGCCAAGGCCGGCACAATTACGGTGCGCGACAACGGCGTCGGTATGAGTCGCGAGGATGCCGTCGTCCACCTCGGCACGATCGCCAAGTCCGGTACGCGCGAATTCTTCAAGCGCCTGACGGGCGATCAGCAGAAGGACGCTCAGCTCATCGGTCAGTTCGGCGTCGGGTTCTATTCCGCGTTCATCGTGGCCGACAAGGTCGAAGTACTGACCCGCCGCGCCGATACCCCCGCGGAAGCAGGGGTGCGCTGGGAATCCAGCGCCGATGGCCAGTTCACCGTGGAGAGCGTGAACCGCACCGAGCGCGGCACCAGCGTGACCCTGCACCTCAAGGAGGACGCCAAGGAATTCAGCGACCCCTGGCGCCTGCGATCGCTGGTACGCCGTTACTCGGATCACATCGCGTTCCCCGTCCGGATGAGCAAGGAGGGCGCGGCCACGCTGGAATACGAGGAGGTCAACCAGGCGCAGGCGCTGTGGACGCGAGCGCGTAGCGAGATCAAGGACGAGGAGTACCGTGATCTCTATCGCCACATATCGCACGACGGTGCGGATCCTCTGGCGTGGAGCCACAACCGCGTCGAAGGCAAGCGCGAGTATACGAGCCTGCTCTATATACCTTCGCGCGCGCCGTTCGACCTGTGGCAGCGTGAAGCTGCCCGCGGCCTCAAGCTGTACGTACGGCGCGTGTTCATCATGGACGATGCAGAGCAGTTTCTGCCGCTGTATCTGCGCTTCGTTCGCGGAATCGTCGATTCCAACGACCTGCCGCTGAATATCTCGCGCGAGCTGCTGCAGCAGGATCGCGAAGTCGAGGCCATGCGTTCGGCGATCACCCGGCGCGCGCTCGAGCTATTGGCACGTCTCGCCAAGGAAGAGACCGACAAGTATGCCCAGATCTGGCGCGAGTTCGGCCGGGTGCTGAAGGAAGGCCTGAGCGAGGATCCGACTAACCGCGACCGATTGCTGCCGCTGTTGCGCTATGCAAGCACTCACCAGGAAGCCAATGAGGAGAATGTCAGCCTGAGCGACTACGTCGCGCGCATGCGCGAAGGCCAGGAGCGCATTTACTACATCGTGGCCGAGACAGTGGATGCGGCGCGGGCGAGCCCGCATCTGGAGCTGCTCAAGCAGAAGGGCATTGAAGTGCTGCTGATGGGCGACCGTGTCGATGATTGGGTGATGGGTCAAATCAGCGAATTCGAAGGCAAGAAATTCAAAGATGTCTCGCGCGGTGATCTCGAACTGGGCGGCCTGGCCGACCAGGCCGAACGCGCCCGAATCGATGAGGAGCGCAAGGAGCACAAGGCATTGCTCAAGCGCTTCAAGGACGCCCTGGGCGATCGCGTACTGGAAGTGCGGGTCAGCGAGCGGTTGCGCGACTCTCCGGCATGTCTTGTGCATGGCGAGGGCGAGATCTCGGCGCAGATGCGGCGTATCCTCTCGGCCAGCGGGCAGTCGCTACCCGCCGGCAAGCCGGCGCTCGAAGTGAATGTCGCGCATCCGCTCGTGCGCCACATGGACGGGATCGCGCAGGAGCCGGCCTTCCAGGAATTGGCGCTGCTACTCTACGATCAAGCGACGCTCACGGACGAGGGCCAGGTTGCGAACCCGGCTGATTTCAGCCGCCGACTGAACAATCTGCTGGTGCGCCTGGTGGCGGGCTCGGCGCAGCCGGCGGCGCCTTGACGGATCGCTGTTCGATTGACCTGAGAGGGGAACAAGCAATGGGCACTGAAACACCGACCGACGCAGAACTCAAAGCACGTTTGACTCCGCTGCAGTATCAGGTGACACAGAAGAAGGGCACCGAGCCGGCCTTTACCGGCAAGTACGCTTACAACAAGGAGAAGGGTCTATACAACTGCGTGTGCTGCGGACAGGAATTGTTCAGCTCGGACACCAAATACGACTCCGGCTCCGGCTGGCCCAGTTTCTGGCTGCCGCTGGCGAGCGACCGCGTGCGCACCCGCATCGACACGAGCCATGGTATGGAGCGCACCGAAGTCACCTGCTCGCGATGTGGCGCCCACCTCGGGCACGTCTTCGATGACGGTCCGCAGCCATCGGGGCTGCGTTACTGCATCAACTCGGCATCACTCGGATTCGATTCCGTCAAGAAACCTTGAGTTTCAGACCGCCGAAGGCGCAAGCGCTCAGCATCCGGGGTCCGGCCGGGGCGCTCGAGTCGCTGCTGGAAGATCCGCAGGCGCCCGTAGCCGCCGGATTTGCAGTGATCTGTCATCCGCATCCCTTGTTTGGCGGGACAATGCAGAACAAGGTGGTGCACACCCTCGGACGTGCCTGCCAGGAGTTCGGGCTCGCAACGCTGCGATTCAACTTTCGCGGGGTCGGCGCGAGCGATGGCAGCCACGATGAGGGTCGGGCAGAAATCGAGGATGCCATGGCGGTGATCGCGTGGGGACGCCAGCGCTGGCCCGATGGACCACTGACACTTGCCGGCTTTTCTTTCGGCGCCATGGTGGCGCTGGCGGCCGCGGTGCGCTCGGCACCCTCAAAGCTGATCACGGTAGCGCCAGCGGTTGGCCGACCTGAGTTTTCCAGCGCGGCCAAACCCAACTGCCCCTGGCTGATTGTGCAGGGGGACGCCGATGAGTTGGTGGATATCCGCGACGTGCGTGCATTTGCGGCGCGCTTCGAGCCAGCGCCGAAACTGGTGGTGATGTCCGGCGTCGAACACTTCTTTCACGGCCGCCTGACGCAACTGCGCGACGAAGTGCTGGCGTTCCTGAAAAACGAAGAAGCCCGGTAAAGCTTCACTCTACCGGGCTTCCCTTAAGATGCTTGTGCGGTGCGAGCGATCCTTCAGTCGCTCAATTCACCATCGACTTGAGATTCTTCAACGGGAGCGCGCGCACCTTCTTGCTCGCGGGCTTTGCCTTGAAGGTCATCTTTTCGCCGGTGAATGGATTGATGCCTTCACGCGCCTTGGTCGCCGGCCGCTTCACGACCTTCAGCTTGAGCAGACCGGGAAGCGTAAACAAGCCATTGCCGCGCAGGCTCTTCTTTATGATGCCATTCAGCGACTCGAAAACCTCGCTGACCTGCTTACGGGAAAGTTCCGAGTCCTTGGAAATCTGGGCCAGAATTTCCGACTTCGTCGGTGCCCCACCTTTTTTTGCCATTGCCGAATCTCCTGGTGTATGCGACATCTGTCTCGATGATCGCGTAGCACTGAAAAGCTACACGAAACGGCGCGCAACATAGCATACCGCTGAGCTGACGCAAATGCTTTTTCGGTCACACGCACTGCGAAAATGCCTTTTTTTATAGGCCCGCGTGCATCGACGTGCGTCGCCAGGCGCGTTAGTGGACGAGAATCAGCAACATTTGGATGAGAATGCCGGCCCACATCGGCGAGAAGTCGACGCCGCCCAGTGGCGGAATAACGCGCCGAAACGGCCGCAGCACCGGCTCGCACAGCGCCACCAGCAGGCCCTGGGCCGGCGAATAGGTACCCGGGGCGACAAACGATAGCAGCGCATAGACGACAATGGCGAAGAAATAGGTCCACAGGGTCGTGCGAACGATCTCAATGGCCGCGAACCGCAGCCACAACAGCACCGGCAGCGGGCCGAAGCCCTTCAACAGTGGTGCGGCCGCGACTTCCAGCAACGCAAATACGATCACCGCTACGCATGAAGCGGTATCCAGCCTCCCGATCGCGGGCAGCAGACGTCGCAGCGGCACGATGATCGGGTTGGTGATGTGGACCAGGGATCTGGCCAGGGGGTTGCGGAAATCCGCACGCGACCATTGCAGCAGCAGCCGCAGCAGCACCGCGAGCAGGCAAAGGGACAATAGGGTATCGACCAGGTAGATCAGCGCATCCATCTATTTGCGCTCGGGTGAGGTGGTTGCGCTCAGACTATTGGCGAGTTCGGCGCTGCGCGCAACGCCGGCCTGTAGAGCCGATGCAACCAGCTGCGTGAAGCCGCCCTGCTCCAGGACGCGCACGGCCGCTTCCGTGGTACCGCCTTTCGAGGTGACGGCTGCACGTTCTTCGACCAGGCCGACACCTTCGTTTGCCAGCATGCCAGCACCATGCAGGGTCGCGCGCGCCAGCTGCAAGGCGGTGTCGCGCGTCAGTCCCAGGCCCTCGGCAGCGTGCGCCAGCTTCTCAGCCAATAGAAAGAAGTACGCCGGTCCTGCGCCCGAGAGGGCCGTCACGACGTCCAGCTCATCTTCACTGCGCAGCCAGACGGCTTGTCCGGACGCCTGTCCGATCAGTTCCGCGTCCCTGTGCTGCTCGGCGCTGATGCCTGGGGCTGCGAACAGGCCGGTGACGCCGGCACCGAGCAGTGCCGGGCGGTTAGGCATCGCGCGCACGATGGCGATGCCCGGGCCGCAGGCGGTGCGCAAGTCCGCAATACGCAGGCCCGCGGCAATCGAGAACAACAGGGGGCGCGAGGCCTGCAAGGCCGGGCGCAGCGCCTGGAGGATGTGACCGGCCTGCTGCGGTTTGACCGCCAACACCACCAGCTGCGCACCGTCGAGCATTTCCTGGTTGTCGGCGCTGACACGTATGCCGAAGTCGCGTTGCAGTCCCGCTCGCGCCTGCGCATCGGGCTCGCCGACGCTGATGTGTTCAGCCGGCACCGCGTGCCGCTTCAAACCCCCGATCAGCGCCCGGGCCATGTTGCCCCCGCCGATGAAGGCGATACGAACCGCTACCGATTGCTGCATGACACCGCATTCTACTCGTCGGACGATGCGGTTCGCGGGCCGAAAATCGCCGTGCCAACGCGGATCAGGGTCGCACCCTCCAGGATGGCGTCGCGAAAATCGGCGCTCATTCCCATGGAGAGCGTATCCAGGCCAGCGCCTTGCGCGTTCAGTTGTTCCTGCAGCCGACGCAGCGCGCCGAAGTGTCGCCGGTTGTCTGCGCTGCTGAGCTGCGCTGGCAGGATGCACATCAGGCCCCGCAGCTGGAGCCGGGGCAGAAGCGCCACGGCTCGGGCAAGTTCGCTTACCCGCTCCGGTGCGACGCCCGCCTTGCCGGACTCACCGGCGATGTTGACCTGCAGGCACACCTGTAGTGCCGGCGCGTAATGCGGGCGCTGTGCGGACAGGCGCTGCGCGATCTTCAGCCGGTCGATACCGTGGACCCAGTCAAAGCTTTCGGCGACTGAGCGGCTCTTATTGGCTTGCAAGCGCCCGATGAAGTGCCAGCTGGCTTGCAGATCACGCAGCGATTCCAGTTTCCGGGTAGCCTCCTGCAGGTAGCTCTCGCCGAAGTGCAGCACTCCACTGACCGCGGCAGCTCGCACGCTGGACGCTTCGTGGCCCTTGCTGACCGCAATGACTGTGATCGATTCCACAGTCCGGCGCGCTGCGCCTGCCGCTTCGGCGACCTGGGCGCGCAGCTGCTGTAGATTCCCCGAAATCAATGTGTCTGCTGCTGAATTGTGCGGAGCGATTAACATATGGGTTGTCGGCCCCCTCCGCTATACTCAGGCCGCTTGCCGCTGGCACCAGCGGAATAGGGTAGGATCGAATGGCTGTCGATATCGCGCAATTGCTTGCGTTTGCAGTAAAGAATAACGCTTCGGATCTGCATCTGTCGGCCGGTGTACCCCCCATGATCCGGGTAGACGGGGACATGAAGCGCATCAACATGCCCGCACTGACCCACAAGGAAGTGCACGGCATGGTGTATGACATCATGAACGACAAGCAACGCAAAGCGTACGAAGAATTCTTCGAGACGGACTTTTCGTTCGAGATCCCCAAGCTGGCGCGTTTCCGCGTCAATGCATTCAATCAGAATCGCGGAGCCGGTGCAGTCTTCCGTAACATTCCGTCCGCGATTCTCAG
>DATMRM010000402.1:0-8255 GCA_035566155.1 Steroidobacteraceae bacterium
CCCTACGCCGCCGATGCGATCCTGGAGGCGGTCGATGCCGGTATCGAGCTGGTGGTGTGCATCACCGAGGGCTTGCCGGTGAATGACATGGTGAAGGTCAAGGCGGCGCTCGCCGGTTCGCCCACGCGGCTGATCGGACCGAACTGCCCCGGTATCATCACGCCGGAGGAATGCAAGATCGGCATCATGCCGGGCTTCATTCACAAGCGTGGTTGCGTGGGCATTGTTTCACGCTCTGGCACCCTCACTTATGAGACCGTGTTTCAGACCACGAACAATGGACTCGGACAGAGTACCTGCATCGGTATCGGCGGCGATCCGGTGCGCGGCATGAATTTCATTGACGTCATTGAACTGTTCGAACGCGATCCGCAGACCGAAGGCATCATCATGGTGGGTGAGATCGGAGGCTCGGACGAAGAGGCTGCCGCCGAACACATACGACGCTACGTGAGCAAGCCGGTCGTCGCTTACATCGCCGGCGTCACCGCTCCCGCGGGCAAGCGCATGGGGCATGCCGGCGCCGTGATCGCAGGCGGTAAAGGTACCGCTGCCGACAAGTATCGCGCGCTGGATGCCGCCGGCGTGCGCACCGTGAAATCGCCAGCCGAACTCGGCAGTGCCATGGCGGAGCTGCTGGGCAAGCGTCGAGCCGGGGCCGCGAGACAGGCCGCGCGCGATGCAGCTCAGGCCGCCAAGGATGCCAAAGCGCTGCGCGAGCGATCCGCGAAGCACCCGCGCAGCGCGACTGGCCGGCGTCAACATCAGCCGACTACCCAGGCCACGAAACGCGTGCCGAAGCGCCCGCCGCGGAGCGTGCGCGCCAAGGCCGCGAAGCGAGCCAAGCGTGCTGGTAGAGCACGGCGCTAGAACGCACGCGCCCATGCTGATTCACCGGAGAGCCGGTGGCCGATAACGATACGCTCAAGGTGGCGCTGGCGCAGATCAACCTGCTGGTCGGCGACGTGCGTGGCAATCTGGAACGCGCGATCACGGCGGCCCGTCGTGCGCGCGACGAGTTGCGTGCTGATCTGGTGCTGCTTCCGGAGCTGACGCTGTCGGGCTATCCGCCTGAAGATCTGCTGTTTCATCGCGGACTGCGCCTGCAGATCGAGCGCGCGCTGATTGAGCTGCAGAAAGCCGTGCCCGAGATCGGCGTGATGGTCGGCTTTCCGGAGTACGTCGAAGCACAGATCTACAATGCCGCGGCATTGCTTCATGGCGGCGCGGAGCTCGCGCGGCATCGCAAAGCCTGTCTGCCGAACTACCGTGTGTTCGATGAAAAGCGCTATTTCACGCCGGGGACGCAGCCCACGGTCGTGTCGTTCAAGGGCATGCGGCTCGGACTGCTGATCTGTGAGGACGTCTGGGAGGCGGGGCCGGTCGCGGCGGCGGCGAAGCAGGGCGCGCAAGCGCTGATGATCATCAACGCTTCGCCCTACGAGTTGCACAAGCAGCGCGAGCGCGAGCAGGTGCTCAGCGATCGAATCCGCGAAGTGCACCTGCCAGCAGCCTACGTGAATCTGCTGGGCGGTCAGGATGAGCTGGTATTCGACGGCAATTCTTTCGCGATGGATGCACAGGCGCAAGTGGCGATGCGTGCCGATGCGTTCAAGGACGGTCTGTACTGCGTCGAGTTTGCGCGTCGCGACGGCGCGCTGGTACCGCTGGCGGCGAGTATCGCCCCTGAGCTTGCGGATGAGGAGAGTGTTTACCGGGCCCTGGTGCTCGGTGTGCGCGATTACGTGACGAAGCACGGCTTTCCCGGTGTCGTGCTCGGCCTGTCGGGCGGGGTTGATTCAGCGCTGACGCTGGCGATCGCAGTGGATGCGCTGGGCGCCAACAGCGTGCAGGCGGTGATGATGCCCTCGCGCTATACCTCGCAGATGAGTCGCGAGGATGCGACCGCGCAGGCGCGTACGCTGGGAGTCTGCCTGAGCTCCATTTCGATCGAGGACATGTATCAGGTGACACTGCAAGCCCTGCAGGGCGAGTTCGCAGGCCGTCAACCCGACGCCACGGAGGAGAACATCCAGGCGCGCTGTCGCGGCGTGCTGCTGATGGGCATCTCCAACAAGACCGGCCGCATGCTGTTGACAACCGGCAACAAGAGCGAGATGTCCGTGGGCTATGCCACACTCTACGGCGACATGGCGGGCGGTTTCGCCCCCATCAAGGATTGCAGCAAGATGCTGGTCTATCGATTGGCACGCTACCGCAACTCGCTGTCGCCGGCAATTCCGCGCAGAGTGATCGAGCGCGAACCGACGGCGGAGTTGCGCCACGATCAGCGCGACACGGATTCGCTGCCGCCCTATGACGTGCTCGATCCGATCCTTGAGGCCTTCATCGAGGATGATTTGTCGGTGGATGAAATCGTCGAGCGCGGATTCGACCGTGCCGTGGTCGCTCGCGTGCTGGATATGGTGAAGCGCGCCGAATACAAGCGCCGCCAGGCTCCGCCTGGCGTGCGCGTCAGCCGTCGGGCCTTCGGACGCGACTGGCGCTACCCGATTACGAACGGCTATCGTCGGTAAGCGGCCGGGTCGCTAGCGAGGATGGCTAGTTGATCGCCGTGGGCCTGGCGCTCGCCCAGAACTGCCACCAGCGTTTGCCCCGCGCGTTCACCGACTCACTCTGCGGCGGATAGTTGTAGTCATAGACGCGCTTCACGT
Organism: Steroidobacteraceae bacterium; assembly: GCA_035566155.1. Classification (GTDB taxonomy): domain Bacteria; phylum Pseudomonadota; class Gammaproteobacteria; order Steroidobacterales; family Steroidobacteraceae; genus FEN-1191. The sequence continues at coordinate 2,676 of DATMRM010000402.1, forward strand.
TGCTGGCCAGTTCGGTATAGCCCAGTCGCTCGTAGCACTGGAGCAGGATCGCCATCGCGGGCTGTTCCGCCGGTGCGCCATCGTATTGCTCGACCACGCCCTCGGCGCGTCGCGCGGCGGCGATGTAAGCGCCGCGTTTGATGTACCAGCGGGCGACGTTGACTTCGTATTCGGCCAGGCGGTTGCGCAGATAGGTCATTCGCTTGAGTGCGTCGTGCGCGTAGTCGCTGTTGGGGTATTGGGTGACGACGGTACTGAAGGCGTTGATCGATTTGAGCGCATCGCTCGGCGGGCGCTTGGCCATGTCCACACCGAAGAAGCGCTCGATGGAGTAGGGTGTACGTTCGAAGTAGATCATCCCCTTCATGTACCAGGCGTAGTCCACGCGCGGATGGGTCGGGTTTTCGCGCAGGAACTGGTCGGCCGCATCGATCGCGGTTTCTTTTTCGCCCTTGCGGTAGTAGACGTAGATGAGATCGATGCGCGCCTGTTTGGCGACGTTGGTGAACGGAAATCGGGAGCTGAGCGCCTCGTACTGCTTGATCGACGCCTCGTAGTCGTTGGCAAGCATCGATTTGTGAGCCGCGGCATAGAGCTGCTCGGCATTGAGTTTCTTTGCGTTCCTGGTGGCGCGCGACTGGCAGCCGCCCAGCAGGGCCAGCGATACCAGGAATAAGGCGCCCAGCAGCCGCCAGCGGCCGGAGGCCGCGCTAAATTTTGAGCTCAATGATGGACCTAAGGGAAAATCAATTGATAATCGACCCAGTATAGCTGACCGCCCGATGTCACCGCAGTTCCAGACCCACCAGTTCGATATTCCCGCTGCGGCGGCTGGCCAGCGGCTGGATCAGGCCCTGGCGGCAGCCTTGCCACAGTATTCACGGGCACGCCTGCAGCGCTGGATACGTGAAGGCGCGGTGCGGGTGGCCGGCCGGGCGGCGCGCGCCCGAGATCGCGTGCACGGGGGTGAGCAGATCGAGCTGAACGCAACCTTCAGCGCCGACAGCTCGGTTGAGCCCGAGGCGATGTCGCTCGCGATCGTGCATCAGGACCACGCGCTACTGGTCGTGAACAAGCCCGCCGGATTGGTGGTCCATCCTGGCGCCGGCAATCCTTCTCACACGTTGCAGAATGCCCTGCTGGCGCACGATCCAACGCTGGCGCGGGTGCCACGCGCAGGACTCATACACCGGCTCGACAAGGACACCAGCGGTCTGCTGATCGTTGCCCGGACACCCGAAGCGCACACGCGGCTGGTCACGCAACTGGCCGCGCGCGAGATCCATCGCGAGTATCTGGCGCTGGTGCTGGGCGCGCCCACGGGCGGGGCTCGCATCGATCAGCCGATCGGTCGTCATCGCAGCCAGCGCACGCGCATGAGCGTGCGCGGCGATGGTCGGCAGGCGCTCACGCACTATCGGATCGAGGAGCGCTTTCTCGCCCATACGCTGTTGCGCGTGCAACTGGAGACCGGCCGCACCCATCAGATTCGCGTGCATCTCGCACACGCCGGCTACCCGGTGGTCGGTGACCCGGTCTATGGCGGACGGCGCAGACTGGTCGCCGGCGAGCGGGGCGAGCTGAATGAGCTGCTGCGGGCGTTCCAACGCCAGGCGCTGCACGCCCAGCGGCTGCGCTTCGCGCATCCGCTCGAGGCTCATGCGCTGACGCTCGAAGCTCCAGCGCCGCAGGATTTCCAGTCGTTGCTCAAGGCCCTGCGCGCCGATGCACGCGCGGCCGAATCCGCAGCCGCGCGCCGATGAGCACCCTGTCGCTGCTGCCCGTGCACTGGCCCGCACCCAGGCCGGTGCGCGCGGCCTGCACGCTGCGCGATGGCGGGGTCAGCGCCGATCCCTATGCATCCTTCAATCTCGCGGCACACGTCGGTGACGATCCGCGGGCCGTCGCCTCCAACCGCGCGCGCTTGCTGACTGGGCTGCGCTTGCCGCACGAGCCGCTCTGGCTCAATCAGGTGCACGGTACGCAGGTGCTCGAGGCGAGTGGTGCCCTCAGCCCTGGCGCAGGCCCACCGCCGCAAGCGGATGCCGCGACGACTGGCACGCCGGGAATCGTGCTCGCCGTGCTGGTCGCCGATTGCATGCCGATATTGCTGTGTCGTCGCGACGGAGCCGGGGTCGCGGTCGCGCACGCCGGCTGGCGCGGCCTGGCAGCCGGAGTCGTCGAAGCGGCGATGGCCAAGCTGGGCGTGGGGGCCGAACAGGTTCTGGCCTGGCTGGGGCCCTCGATCGGCCCGTCGCATTTCGAAGTGGGCGATGAAGTGCGCGCGGCTTTTTGTGCGCACGATGCGCGTGCCGAGTCGGGATTCACCCGCAACCAGCGAGGACGCTGGCAATGCGATCTGTACCAGATCGCGACGCAGCGCCTGCGCTCGCTCGGCGTCGGTTCGATCCATGGCGACAGGCTCTGTACCTACAGTGAGCGCGAGCGTTTCTTTTCCCATCGCCGAGACGGCAGGACCGGGCGTATGGCGGCGTTGATCTGGCTGGAGCCTAATCGGTTCGCATGACGCTGCTATGGATTGTCGGTGCGACGTTCTTGGGTGGTGCACTCAGTGCCGCGCTGGCGAGCGCCTTCCTGCTGTTGGGCGACCAGCAGCGTGGGTGGCTGCTGCCGCATCTGATCAGTTTCGCCACCGGCGCCATGCTGGCAGCCGCGCTGGTGGGCTTACTCCCGGAAGCGATCACAAGCGCAGGACCGCTGCACGTGCAGTCGATCGGCGTGGCGGTGCTGGCCGGGATCGGGTTGTTCTTTGTCCTGGAAAAGCTGGTGCTGTGGCGCCACTGCCATGTCGAGCAGTGCGATACACACTCGCCCCATGAAGTCGGTCGCGACCAGGCGGCCGGCTGGATCGTGCTGTTCGGCACCGGCATGCACAATGCGTTCGACGGTGTGTTGATCGCCGCGGCGTTTCTGACCGATACCCGGCTTGGAATGATGACGACGATCGCGATCACGGCGCACGAAGTCCCGCAGGAGCTGGGCGATCTGGCTGTGCTGCTGCACGCCCGGATGAGTGCCCGGCGAGCACTGTGGTTCAACGCGGCCAGCAGTCTGACCTCGATCCTTGGAGCTCTGGCAGGCTACTTCGCGCTGCGTGGTGCGCTGGGGATTCTGCCTTATGCGATTTCGGTGGCTGCCGCCTCGCTGCTCTACGTGGCGGTTGCCGATCTGATCCCGGGCTTGCACCGCAGGGTCGATCCGCGCGGCGCGAGCGCCCAGGTGCTGCTGATCGCAGCAGGAGCAAGCCTCATCTGGTGGGCGCAGCGCTGGCTGCCAGACGCTTGAATTCACTGGCTTCCTCCCCCACTGAAGGCAGTACGTTAATCACGGATTGCGCGCCCGAGGGTTAGTCGCGCAAGCTGCAATTTTAGGGTACAGGTCAAAGACTTATGCGGATGGACAAACTCACCAGCCGGTTCCAGGCGGCGCTTGCGGATGCGCAGTCGCTGGCCGTGGGCCGCGACCACCAGTTCATCGAACCGGTACATCTGTTGGCGGCGATGCTCGATGCCGAGGGCGGCGGCGTACGGCCGCTGTTCGTCAAAGCCGGCGTCGACGTCAATCGCCTGCGTACCCTGCTCGGCAACGCGCTCGATCGCCTGCCCAGGGTGGAAGGCACCTCGGGCGACATGCAGGTCTCCACTGAGCTGAACCGACTGCTGAATGTCACGGACAAACTGGCGCAACAGCGCGGCGATCAGTACATCGCCAGCGAGCTGTTCGTGCTGGCGGCGTTCGAGGATCGGGGCGTGATCGCGAAGGCGCTCAAGGAGGTGCGCGCCTCCCGGGAAGCGATCGAGAAGGCCATCGCCGAAGTGCGTGGTGGCGAGGGTGTGAATGATGCGGGTGCCGAGGAGAAGCGTGGCGCGCTCGAGAAATACTCCATCGATCTGACCGCTCGCGCACGTGCCGGCAAGCTCGATCCGGTGATCGGACGCGACGATGAGATTCGTCGGACCATTCAGGTACTGCAGCGTCGCACCAAGAACAACCCGGTGCTGATCGGCGAGCCGGGCGTCGGCAAGACGGCGATCGTGGAGGGCCTGGCACTGCGCATTGTCAATGGCGAGGTGCCGGAAGGACTCAAGAGCAAGAGCATCCTGGCACTCGACATGGGCTCGCTGATCGCAGGCGCCAAATTCCGCGGCGAGTTCGAAGAGCGCCTCAAGGCGGTCTTGAGCGAACTGGCGAAACAGGAAGGCAAAGTCATCCTGTTCATCGATGAACTGCACACCATGGTCGGCGCCGGTCGCGCCGAAGGCGCGATGGATGCCGGCAACATGCTCAAGCCGGCCCTGGCGCGCGGTGAGCTGCACTGCGTGGGTGCGACCACGCTCGATGAATATCGCAAATACATCGAGAAGGACGCCGCACTGGAGCGTCGCTTCCAGACGGTACTGGTCGATGAGCCCAGCGTCGAAGATACGATCGCCATCCTGCGCGGCCTGAAGGAGCGCTATGAGGTGCATCACGGGGTCGAGATCACCGATCCGGCGATCGTGGCCGCCGCCACGCTATCGCATCGCTACATCACCAACCGCCAGCTGCCTGACAAGGCGATCGATCTGATCGATGAGGCTGCGGCTCGCATCCGCATGGAAATCGATTCCAAGCCCGAGTCGCTGGATCGGCTGGAGCGCAGAATTATTCAGCTCAAGATCGAACGCGAGGCGCTCAACAAAGAGGAGGACGAGGCCTCCAAGCGGCGGCTGGCGACGCTGGAGCACACCCTGAGTACGCTCGAGAAGGAGTTTGCCGATCTGCAGGAAGTGTGGAAGGCCGAGAAGGCCTCACTGCAGGGTGCCACGCAGATCAAGGAAGACCTGGAACACGCGAAGCTCGAGTTTGAGCAGGCACGTCGGGCGAGCGATCTGGCCCGCATGGCCGAACTGCAGTACGGGCGCATTCCGGAACTGGAGAAGCGGTTGGCTGGCGCGCAGGGCGCAGAACAGACCACACCGCAACTGGTGCGCAACAGCGTCACCGATGAGGAAATCGCGGAGGTGGTTTCCAAATGGACCGGCATTCCGGTGTCGAAGATGCTGGAAGGCGAGAAGGACAAGCTGTTGCGGATGGAACAGGCGGTCGAGAAGCGCGTGGTGGGTCAGGACGAGGCCGTACGCATCGTTTCCGACGCCATCCGTCGCTCGCGCGCGGGACTGTCCGATCCGCGTCGGCCCAATGGCTCGTTCCTGTTCCTGGGTCCCACCGGCGTGGGTAAGACCGAACTGTGCAAAGCGCTGGCCGAGTTCCTGTTCGACACTGAAGAGGCGTTGGTCAGGATCGATATGTCCGAGTTCATGGAAAAGCACTCGGTCGCGCGCTTGATCGGGGCGCCTCCGGGCTATGTCGGCTATGAGGAAGGCGGCTACCTGACCGAGGCGATCCGGCGCCGTCCCTATGCGGTGGTGCTGCTCGACGAAGTCGAGAAGGCGCACCAGGACGTGTTCAATGTGCTGTTGCAGGTGCTCGATGATGGTCGTCTGACAGACGGCCAGGGTCGCACCGTGGACTTTAACAACACCGTGATCATCATGACCTCGAATCTGGGGTCGCAGG
>DATMRM010000403.1:0-6972 GCA_035566155.1 Steroidobacteraceae bacterium
CCACCACGATGTAGCCGCGCGCAGCAAAGAATGCCGCCAGCAAGATGCCCTCGGCATTTTCCGAATTGCTCAGATCGGCGATATTGAAGCTCTTCGAAGCCTGCGTACCGTGTGCATACAACACGATCGGGCGCGGACCGCTGCAGCTCGCGCCGCCGCCGCTCGGTACCATCAACGCACCCGACGCCGTGGTCGTTTCATTCTGTCCACCGACGGTCACGTATTCCACGTGATAGACGTTGATGTCGCATTGAGGAAAGCCGGCGAGAGTGAGCACACTCGTCAGCACGGTTTGCGCGCCGCCCGCGGTGGCATCCGCGGTCAGTCGCGCCGCCAGGGTCTGAGCAGTGATCGACATCGTCAATGTGGGCGGGGTCTGCAGCAACGCACCGCGCCCCAAGCCCGAGGAGCCAGAATTGCCGTGCTGGCCGTTGTCACCCCCGCCGCAGGCGCTCACAAACGACGCGGTCAGAGCGAACATCATCAAAACAGACGGTTTGCGCTTCATGGCCGCCTACCCTGCCGCAGCGTGGCCAGCACCCACAAGGGAAAGACCGAGCGAAACGCTGTAGGTTCAGCCCTGCAAGGCCCGCCGCCCCAATCGGGCAACCAACGCGAACATTATCAAAGCGATGGCGCTGTCGAGAACCTGCCAGGCGGGCCAGCCCGGCTTTCGTCAAGCGCCACATCGCCCGTGGGGTCAACGCCACAACGCTCAAGCAAGCCCGGACGCACGCTGCCCGTCAATCTTTACTGGCAGAATGCCCGCCTGCCGGTCCCCCTGCTCGACCGCCTGACACGCGCTGTCATTGCGGCGGCGCCAGTGTGGCTTGCCGTTTGAACCGGTATTGACGGTGTGGGCACTCACCCGTAGAGGTTTGCGCGAGAGATGAAATACCTGCCGGCGGTCACCCTGTTGCTCGGGCTCACCAGCGTGTCAGGGGCCGAGGTCTACAATCTGGACACCACGGCGACGCGCGTCGGTTTCGATATTGAGCACTTTGGCCTGCACTGGGTCAGCGCGCACTTCCGCAGCTTTCAGGGTGACTTCGTATTCGACCGCACCGGCTCGGCCAGCCGCGTGGACGTCATCGTCCAGACAGACTCCGTCGATTGCGGCGACTCGCACTGGAACCCCCATCTGCGCTCGCCCGAGTGGCTCGATGTACAGCAGTTCCCACTGATGACCTATCGCTCCCGGCACATCGAGTTCGAAGGGGGAGACCGGGCTGAGGCGAGTGGCGACCTGACGCTTCACGGTGTCACGCACCCCGTGGTACTGGATGTCAGTCAGCTGCGCTGTAATGGCGATGGCACCGACCAGGCGTGCCGGTTCGTCGCGCACGCCCGCGTCAAGCGCTCCGACTATGGCCTGCCGCACGGGTTCTGGACCGGCGGCGATCAAGTGGACATAACGATCGTCGGCGTCGGCATGCACCACTGACGCAAAGCCCCGCGCTGGCGCCATAATTGCCAGGCCGCTAGGAAGCGATAACAACAAGGGGGCGCGATGCGTGGCCTGATGATGGATATGCCGATGCTGATTTCGAGGCTGATCTGCCATGCCGACCGTGAGCACGGCGACACCGAGATCGTCAGCCGTACGGTCGAAGGCCCGATCCATCGGTACACCTTTCACGATGCGCACCATCGTTCGCGCCAGTTGGCCAACGCGCTGCTGACCCAGGGAGTCAGATTCGGAGACCGCATCGCCACGCTCGCGTGGAACACCTACCGCCACTTCGAGTTGTTCTATGCGATCTCAGGGATCGGTGCGATCTGCCACACGGTCAATCCGCGGCTGTTCGCCGAACAACTGCTCTACATTTTCAATGACGCGGAAGATCGCTACATCTTCCTCGATCTCACGTTCGTCGAGATCGTGCAGAGGATCGCGCCCCAGCTGCCGCACGTGCGCGGCTTCGTCATTCTGACCGATCGGGCTCACATGCCGCAGACATCGCTGCCCAACGCGCTTTGCTACGAGGAGCTGGTGGGTGCCGCATCGGATCAGTTTGAGTGGCCGCAGTTCGACGAGCACACCGCCTCATCGCTGTGCTACACCTCAGGCACCACCGGGAATCCGAAGGGAGTTCTCTACAGCCATCGATCCAACATCCTGCACGCGTACGCGATGGCACTGCCGGATACCTACTGCCTGTCGGCGACCGACATCATGCTGCCCGCCGTGCCGTTGTTCCATGCCAATGCCTGGGGTATTCCGTATGCCTGCGCCCTGGTCGGCACGAAAATGGTATTGCCCGGCAGTCAGCTCGACGGCGCCAGCCTGCATGAACTGTTCGAGCGCGAGGGTGCCACGGTCACCGCAGGCGTACCCACGGTGTGGTTCGGGTTGCTGGGGTACATGAAGCAACATGGACTGCGGTTCAGCACGCTGAACCGCGCGCTGATCGGCGGATCGGCCTGTCCGGCCGCAATGATCCAGACATTCGAGGAGGAATACGGCGTGCGGGTACTGCACGCATGGGGTATGACCGAACTGAGCCCACTCGGTACGCTGACGGCTTTCAAGGCGAAACACACGCAGCAATCCGCGGCCGAGCGGCGCGCATTGCAGAGCAAACAGGGCCGCGTGATTTTCGGCGTGGAGATGAAGATCGTGGACGATGCCGGCAACGAGTTGCCACGCGACGGACGCACTTTCGGCAATCTGATGGTCAGGGGGCCGTGGATTTGCCAGCACTACTTCAAGGCTGAGCACGTCCAGATCCTGCAGGATGGCTGGTTCGGCACGGGGGATGTCGCGACGATCGATCCGGACGGATACATGCAAATCACCGATCGCGCCAAAGATGTGATCAAGTCGGGCGGTGAATGGATCAGCTCAATCGAGCTGGAAAACTGCGCCGTCGGACACCCGGACGTCGCGGAGGCGGCCGTGGTGGGCGTACCGCACGCGAAGTGGGGTGAGCGTCCGCTGCTGCTGCTGGTGCGCAAACCAGGCGCCTCGCCTTCGCGCGAGGACGTGCTGCAGTACCTCGCCCCCAGAATCGCCAAGTGGTGGCTGCCGGATGATGTGGTGTTCGTGGACGCGCTGCCGCACACCGCGACCGGCAAACTGCTGAAGACCAAACTGCGCGAGGACTTTCGCGATCATCTGCTCAAGCAGACCGACCGGCCGGCCACTCAGCCGCGGTGACCGAGTACTCGCGCGGGCAACATGAGGATGGCCCGCAGGAATGCAAACAGCGCATCGAACGTCAGGCCGACCAGCCGGAACGGCAGCGTCAGCAGAAATACGATCGGCCACAGGATCAGCGCGAACAGCGCCACCGGCCAACACACCACAAACAACAAACACCACACCAATAAGGTCAGCAATTTCATGGTCAGTACCCCTTCGGGATGAGCTGCTGCTCGCGAGCCGCCCGCGTCAGCGTCTCGCGATAGTCCGGATGCGCGATCGAAATCAGTGCCTGTGCGCGCTCGGCGACCGACTTGCCCTTCAAATTTACCATGCCATATTCGGTCACCACATACATCACATCGGTCCGTGGGGTGGTGACGATGTTGCCGGGCGTCAGCGTCGACACGATCCGGCTGACGCGCTGACCCTTCACCTCGCAGGTGGACGACAGACAGATGAAAGACTTGCCACCTCTGGACGCATACGCCCCGCGCACGAATTGCAACTGTCCACCGGTGCCGCTGATCTGGCGATGGCCTGAAGACTCAGAAGCCGCCTGCCCCTGCAGATCGATCTGCGTGGTGTTGTTGATCGACACCACATGCTCATTTTGCGCAATATTCACCGGCAGATTGGTGTAGTCCACCGAATAGGACCAGATGGCCGGATTCCCATCCAGCAGTCGATACAGTTTCGATGTGCCGAGCGCGAACGAATAAACGCTTCGCCCGGTATCGATCTGTTTGCGACGATTGGTGACGATTCCCATTTCGATCAGCTCACCGATACCGTCGACCATCATCTCCGTGTGGATGCCAAGGTCGCGTACGTTCGCCTCGCGCAGCAGCGAACACACCGCGTTGGGCATGCCACCAATACCGATCTGAAGGCACGCACCGTCCTGGATCTCCTGCGCAATGAGCCGCGCGACCTGTCGCTCGACCGCACTGACCTGGCCGGCCGGCAACTCCGGTAGCGCCGCACTTCCTCCGTCGATCACGAAGTCCACTTCGCTCGCGTGCAGACCGGTATCCGGCCCGACCACACGTGGTACGTTGGTATTGGTCTCGACGATCACCACCTGCGCGCGCTCGATCATCGCACGGTGATAGGAAGTGCTTGGCCCGAAGTTGAAATAGCCGTTGTCATCGATCGGCGCCGTCTTCACACAGGCCACTGCGATCGGCTCGACGAAGCGGCGGTAGTAGTCCGGCGCTTCCCCGAAATTCATCGGAATGTAGTTGCAACGCCCGGCATCGTGCTGGCGACGGTCGTAACCCGAGAAGTGCCAGTTGTACCACAGGAAGTGCTCACCGCCCGGATCCGCATCCAGGATCGCGCGCGGCCGCACCGTGAGAGCGCCTCGAATCTTGACGCGCTGCAGCTGTGACGCGCGTGCGCCCAGGGCCTGATCGAACAGATCGGGCTGCCCGAGCGCAAACCCATAGTCCACCCAGTCGTCCGACTTGACCAGTTCGGCCGCTTCCCGCGCGCTGATGAGTTTTGCCCGCTTTCCGGACTGTATCGTCGCCACGAACCGCCCCCGACTGGCTTTGGCCGGTCTTTGCGACAATCAATTTACCGGCAAACGCCGGGCTTGAACAGGCAAGCTACAATGGGCTCCTCCACTCAAGGTGTCGTATGAACGCAAACGTCCAACCACCGGTCGCTTCGACCGATGACAGTGCACTGGTCAGCGTGCAGGCGCGCGGACCGATTACCTGGCTCACGCTCAATCGAGCCCAGAAATACAATGTTTTATCGGCCGCGATGATCGCTGAACTCAAGGCGACGCTCGAACACATCGCCGAGGATCGCAACGTGCGCGTCATCGTACTGGCTGCGGGCGGACGCGCCTTCTGTGCCGGTCACGACCTGGGTGAAATGGGCGCGGAAGTCGGCCTCGACGCCCTGCGCGCACTGTTCAACGCCTGTGGCGATCTGATGCTGACGATCCAGCGCATACCGCAACCGGTCATTGCGCGCGTCCAGGGGATCGCGACCGCGGCCGGCTGCCAACTGGTAGCCACTTGCGATCTGGCGGTGGCGAGCAGCGATGCGCGCTTTGCGGTCTCGGGTATCAATCTGGGGCTGTTCTGTTCGACCCCGGCGGTGGCCATCTCGCGCAATATGTTGCAAAAGCCGGCGCTGGAGATGCTGTTGACCGGCGACTTCATCGATGCGCCAACCGCGCGCGAACGCGGTCTCGTCAATCGCGTGGTGCCTGCCGATCAGCTCGACGCGGAGGTCGAAAAACTCGCCGGCACCATCGCCTCCAAGTCCGCCGACGCCGTCGCCTCGGGCAAGCGCCTGTTCTATCAGCAGCGCGAACTGACGATTGAGGCCGCTTATCGTCGGGCCGCGGATGTCATGGCACAGAACGCGATCCTCGACGAAACACAGAAGGGCATCGCGCGCTTCTCCAAGCGCTGAATCGTTGACGCTGCTCGCCGATCTCGTAGGCACCTCGCAGCGCGTACGCGCCACCTCTTCGCGACTGGCGAAAGTGCGCGAACTGGTGGCGTTCCTGCGGATCCTGTCGCCCGATGAGGTGCAGATCGCGGTCCTGTATCTGTCGGGTGAGACCCCTCAGGGCCACAACGGCTTGGGTTTCGCCAACCTGCGCTCGGCGGCCGCCGCCAGTACCGCCGCCAGCACAGCTTCGCTTTCGATCGCGAGTACGGATCAAGCGCTCGAGGCGATTGCCGCCATCCGCGGCGCCGGCTCAGCGGCCCGAAGGGCGCAATCGCTGCGGGATCTACTGGCGCGCGCGACCCCGGATGAGCGCCAGTTCCTGCTGCCGTTGCTGCTGGGCGAGCTGCGCCAGGGTGCGCAGGCCGGTGTGATGCTCGATGCCATCGCCTCGGCCGCGGCGCTGCCGGCAGCGACACTGCGGCGTGCCGCGATGCATTCCAGGAGCCTGGGTGCGGTCGCCCGCGCAGCGCTGTTCGACGGTCCGTTGGCGCTCGCGAAATTCCAGCTCCAGCTGTTCGCCCCGGTCGCACCGATGCTTGCGCAGACGGCGGCCGATGTCGGCGAGGCCTTACGTGAGCTCGGCGACGAGGTGATCTTCGAATGGAAGATGGACGGGGCTCGCATTCAGCTGCACAAGCGCGGTGATGAGGTGCGCCTCTACACGCGCGCGCTCAACGACGTGACCGCTGCGTTGCCTGAGATCGTTGAAATGGCACGCTCGCTTTCACCGCAGGAGTTGATGCTCGACGGCGAGGCCATCGCATTCGATGCGATGGAGCGACCACTGCCCTTTCAGGTCACGATGCGCCGCTTCGGACGCAAACTGAACGTTGAGGAATTGCGCCACACACTGCCGATTCGGGCGTTCTTCTTCGATTGTCTCTACATCAATGGCCACAGCATCGCAGATGGCACGACCGCGGAGCGTTTTCGCGCGCTCGAACAGGCGGTTCCCATCGCACTGCGTGTGCCGAGACTGGTCAGCTCATCCGAACAGGCGGCCAGGAATTTCTACGAAGCCGCGCTCGCCGCGGGCCATGAAGGCGTGATGGCTAAATCACAGCAAGCACCTTATGAGGCCGGCAATCGTGGAGCCAGTTGGCTCAAGATCAAACGCTCGCATACGCTGGATCTCGTGGTGATTGCCGTGGAATGGGGCAGTGGTCGCCGCACCGGCAAGCTGTCGAATCTGCATCTGGGTGCACTGGATCCGGTCACCGGCGAGTACGTCATGCTCGGCAAGACCTTCAAGGGTCTGACCGATGAGATGCTCGCGTGGCAGACACGCGAACTGTTGGCGCGCGAGATTCGGCGCGACCACTACACGGTGTATGTGCGCCCGGAACTCG
>DATMRM010000404.1:0-17559 GCA_035566155.1 Steroidobacteraceae bacterium
ACCTACGCCCTGTCGCTGCTGAAGCCGGGTGTGTGCTGCCGCGACGTCTACGCGCAGCACAACGCTTACCTGCGCCGACAGAATCTGTCCGAAGAGCGACGCCTGAGTATCCACGGCATGGGATATGACATGGTCGAACGACCGCTGATTCGCTCGGATGAGCAGATGTCCCTCGAAGAGCATATGGCCATCGTCTGCCATCCGGGCATCTATAACGAACGCATGTTCGTGCACAACACCGACATCTATCTGATCGAGGCTCAGGGCGTCTCCGAATGTCTGCACCGCACGCCCAAGCAGATCTTCGATCTCACGTAGACGCGGACAATAGCGAGGCTCTGCGGGCCGTCGGCCGCGTCTCGCGCGTCAGCAGGCTGACGAGCAGCCCAAGCACCATCGCCACGCACGGCACCCGCAGCAGATGTTCGATGCCGATTCGCTGCGCGATCTGACCCACGACAATCGGCGTCAGCCCTCCGCCAACCAATTCTCCAATGGCGATCACGACGCCGGAGGCCGTGGCCATCAGCGCCGGTGGGACTGTCTCCGAGCACAGCGGGCCGACCGTCAGCGTGATGAGCGCGTTGTTGAAGAAGTGAACCATGAAGAGCCACGCGAACAAAGTGTTCGGTTGGACCCCGGTCTTCGCCAGCATCAGCAGTGACGCCAAGGCGCCGATGGTCGAGCCCACCATGATCGGCTTGCGTCCGGTCGCATCCGACAACCAGGGCAACGCGATCGTTCCAACGGTCGAGCCCAGTCCGATGGCGGACATCACGGTGCTCATCTGGCCAAACGGCAGGTTCAGATGGTCCACGAAATAGTTGGGAAGAAACGCGCTGGTCGTGATGAGGCACGTGAGCCAGCACAGCATCAGCACGCCACCGAGTACGACGTTGCGATACTTCAGTACATCGAGCCAGTCGCGCCAGCGCAGTTGCACGTGAGCGCGTTGCGATGTGTTGGAAGTGCCAGCGCGAAACAGTCGCGACACGACGTAGGCGAGCGCCAGCCCTGGAAGCACGAATAGCAGGAACACCCAGCGCCAGTTGATCACTTTCAGCAGCCACGACACCAGCAGCGGTGCAATCCCTAGGCCGCACAACGGCAACATCATCTGCTGAATGCCGATATTCAGCCCGCGACGATGGATGGCCGATGCCTCCAGCGTCGCGGCAATGCTGGTCGGAGTGTAAGCACCGTCGGCAAAGCCCATCACGACTCGAACCGCGACCAGCCCCGCAAGCCCGGTGGCCAGTCCGCTGGCGCCAATGAGCGCACTGAACACGATCAGTGAGCCCACCAGTACCAGGCGACGGCCAAGACGGTCCGATGCATTGCCGGTGAACAGCGCCGACACACCCCATGCCAGCGCCAGCGCCCCAGTGATGACGCCGATGTCGCCATAGCTCAGGTGCAGATCGCGGGCGATCACCGGGTACAGGGTCGCAATCAGAAAGCGGTCGATGCCCACCAGGCCAAAGCCCAGCGCCATGACCGTCACGATCCTGAACTCACGTGACACGCAACCCCCTGCCCGCATTGTGGACTTGTAGTACCACCATACGATACGCTCTGGCGACAAGGAGTGCGATATGGTCAGCATCCGTGGCATCACATTCGAGGAAAACACCCGCAACGCAATGGGGCTCGAGTTCTATGACTTGAGTCATCCCTGGGGCCTGGGACAGCCGTGCTGGCCGTATTTCGAAGACGTGAAGATCGAGCGGCTGCACACCATGGCGAAGTCCGGCGTGCTCACTCAGCGCATCACCACGGTGATGCACTCCGGCACGCACGTCGATGCGCCGGGACACGTGGTCGAAGGCACGCCATTCGTGGACGAAGTGCCGCTGCCGCATTTTTTTGGAACCGGCGTGGTAGTTGCCATTCCGAAGGATGAATGGGGCGTCATCACTGCCGACGATCTGGAGCGCGCAACGCCCAAGATTCAGCCCGGCGATATCGTCATCGTCAACACCGGTTGGCACAAATACTACGGCGACAATCAGAAGTACTACGGCTATTCACCCGGGTTCTACAAGGAAGCCGGTGAATGGTTTGCGGCCAAGAAAGTCAAGATGATCGGCACCGACACCCAGGCGCTCGATCATCCGCTGGGCACGGCCATTGCACCGCACGGCCCCGGCTGGCCCAACGGCCTGCTGCCGTTTGTCTGCCAGGACTACAAGCGCCGCACCGGTCACGACGTGCTGCAGGACTTCCCAGAATGGGAACCCTGTCATCGCGCGATTCTGTCAGCCGGCATCTGCGGCTTTGAGAATGTCGGCGGCGAAATCGATCTCGTGACCGGGAAACGGGTCACGTTCGCGGCATTCCCGTGGCGCTGGACCAAGGGGGACGGTTGCATCGTGCGCCTGGTCGCGATCATCGATCCGACGGGCAAGTATCGCATCGAGACCGGACGCTAGGAGCCGAGCTCATGCACGTCAAACGACTCGCGCAGGCCTCGCCGTACAAGGCGCCCAACCACTTCGAGGTGAGCGCGTTGCGGCTGCAGGGCTTCGAGAGCGCAGGTCCGAAGAGTGCGTGGGTGGGACTATCCTACTTCCTGCCGGGCGGCGGCGCGGGTCCAGACTCCTCTGCGCTGGAGAAAACCTACGTCGTGCTGGCCGGCTCGATCACGGTCCGGGCCAGCGGACAGGAAGTCACTCTCGGTCCGATGGACAGTTGCTACATTGCGCCGAACGAACTGCGTGAAGTGCGCAATCTCAGCAACGAGGTCGCGAGCATGCTGGTGGTCATGCCCTATCCGGAAGGCTCCCCATGACCGCGGCCAGCCGAAGGGAGCCTGCCTCGCTGTTCGACATCCGCAATAAGGTCGCGGTCGTGACCGGCGCTTCGGGCGCCTTTGGTGCTCTGGCTGCACGGGTGCTTGCGGCGGCCGGTGCGCGACTGGTGCTCGCCGCGGGCCGACCGGCGGAACTCGAGGAGGTGGCACGACAGTGCCGCGATGCGGGCGCTGAGGTGATTGCGGTCGCGCGCCGTCCGAATGCCGAGCAGGATTGCGACGCCATCATGGAAGCGGCCAAGAGTGGCTTCGGATCGCTCGACATTCTGGTGGTGGGCTCCGGGCTGAATATCGTCTCTCCGATCGTAGACATGCCGCCGGAGAAGTTTCTGGAAGTCATGAACGGCAATGTCACCGGTGCCTGGCTGCTGTGCCGTGCCTTCGGCAAGGTCGTGGTTCCGCAGGGGCGAGGCGGCAAAGTCGTACTCATGTCATCGGCTCGAGGAGCGCTGGGTCATCCGGCCGGATACAGCGCTTACTGCGCTTCCAAAGCGGCGACCGATGGTTTGACGCGTGCGCTGGGCTGCGAGTGGGGCAAGCACGCCATCTGCGTCAATGCGATCGCTCCCACTGTTTTTCGCTCTGCACTGACGGCGTGGATGTTCGAGGACGACGACAAGGCGCGCACCACGCGCGCCGGCATGCTGGCGCGCATACCCGTGGGGCGCCTCGGAGAGCCGGAGGATCTTGCCGGACCGTTGCTGTTTCTTGTCTCACGCGCATCGGATTTCTATACCGGGCACATCCTGTATGCGGACGGCGGGTACACCGCGGGCTGACCCGTGAGCTCATCGACGCCCCCCATTGCGATCATTGGCGCCGGACTCATGGGACACGGCATCGCGCAGGTATTCGCGCTGTCGGCTCATCCGGTGCGGATGTTTGACCCGTCGGCCAGCGCTTTGAGCTCGGTGCATCAACGTATCGCCGCTAACCTCGCCGCGCTCGGTCAAGGTCAGGATGCGCTACGGCATGTGTCGCTGCACGAAACCCTTGGCAATGCGGTCAAGGACGCGCATTTCGTATTCGAATGCGGGCCGGAAGATCTGAGCCTCAAGCAGGCACTGTTTGCCGAGATCGAGGCCGGTGCGCCAGCGAGCGCAATCCTCGCCAGCAACACCTCGGTCATCCCGATCACCGCCATCATGCGCAGAGTCCGCGATGCGACGCGTGCGCTGGGCACCCACTGGTGGAACCCACCGTACCTGATTCCGCTGGTCGAAGTGATTCGCACGGTGCGCACCTCGAACGAGTCCATTGAAAGGACGCTGGCTTTGCTGACAAGTGTCGGCAAGACACCGGTTCGCGTCGAGCGCGATGTCCCCGGGTTCGTTGGCAACCGGCTGCAGCATGCGCTGTGGCGCGAGGCGATTGCCTTGGTGCAGGCCGGTATCTGCGATGCGCGCACGGTCGACACCGTCGTCAAGGCGAGCTTCGGACGACGCCTCGCCGTGCTGGGTCCGCTGGAAAACGCGGATCTGGTCGGCACCGACCTGACGCTGGCGATCCACAACACCGTATTGCCGCATCTCAACCGGTCCGACAGCGCCCTGCCCCTGCTGCGGCAATTGGTCAGCGAGGGCAAGCTTGGCATGAAGTCCGGCGAGGGCTTCCGGCGCTGGAGCCAGAACGATCGGGCCGAGATCAGCGCACGCCTCCTGCGACATCTGCAAAGGCTTGGAAGCGATGTGAGCTAAGCGGCCGACGGCCGGGGGCACTATGGCTAGACCAACCACCAACAAAGTCATCATCACCTGCGCCATCACGGGCGCGATACACACGCCAACGCTGTCAGCGGCTTTGCCTTACACGCCGGGCGACATCGCACAGCAATCACTCGACGCAGCCCGCGCCGGCGCAGCCATTCTGCACCTGCATGCGCGCAACCCCGCCGACGGCTCCCCCACCGGGGACCCGGACGTCTTCGCGCAGTTCCTGCCGCAAATCCATGCCGAGTGCGATGCGGTCATCAACCTGACCACCGGTGGCAGTCCCGACATGACCGTCGAGCAACGCCTGGCCGCGGCGCTGCGCTTTCAGCCCGAGATGTGCTCGCTCAACATGGGTTCGATGAACTTCGCCTTCCACGGCCTCGCGAGCGCATCCAGCGATTGGAAGTTTCCGTGGGAGCGCAGGTACATCGAAGACAGTGAAGCCTTCATCTTTCGCAACACCTTTCGTGACATCGCGCGCGTCTACCGATTGATGGGCGATTTCGGCACGCGCTACGAGCACGAATGCTATGACATCGGCCATCTCTATAACCTTGCTCACTTCCTCGACAAGGGCCTGGCCAAGCCGCCGCTGTGGATTCAAAGCGTGTTCGGGATTCTCGGTGGGATCGGCGCCGATCCGGACAACGTCGTGTTCATGCGTCGCACCGCCGATCGTCTGTTCGGCAAGGACTATGTCTGGTCGGTGCTGGCCGCCGGACGACATCAAATGCCGCTCACCTCTCAGGCCGCGATGATGGGCGGTCACGTGCGTGTGGGACTGGAGGACTCACTGTTCATCGGACGCGGCAAGCTCGCCGGCAGCAACGCTGAGCAGGTGCTCAAGATCCGGCGCATTCTGGAAGAACTCGGCTTCGAAATCGCGAGCCCGAGCGACGCGCGACAACTGCTGTCGCTGAAGGGTAGACAGGCTGTCAAAATCTAAGCGCGATACACTGCCGGCACGCGGCTCGCGCCGCTGGCAGCAGAGGTGAGTGGGGGTATGGATCTGCATCGCCTGGATTTGAATCTATTGGTTGCGCTCGACGCATTGCTGGCGGAGCGCAGCATCACACGCGCCGCCGAGCGGCTGCACCTGAGTCCTTCGGCGACCAGTGGGGCGCTGTCGCGGCTGCGCACCTACTTTGAGGATGATCTGCTCAAACAGGAAGGCCGGCGCATGGTCCCGACTCCGCTTGGGGAGACGCTGCAGGCCCGTGTACGAGACTGTCTGCTGCACGTGCAGGCAACCGTGGATGTTCGGCCGCAGTTCGACCCGGGCAGCTCCACGCGAAAATTCACGCTCATGATGTCCGACTACGTCTCGGCGGTGCTGATGCCGGACGTGATTGCGCGGGTGCAGCGTGAGGCACCCGGGGTCGTGATCGAGCTGATCGCCAACAGCCAGCCGTGGGCCGCACTCGATCGGGGCGACGCGGACTTCCTGGTCATTCCCGAAAACTTCACCCGGCGAGAGCACCCGTCCGAGACACTGTTCGAGGATGAATTCATCTGCGTGTGTTGGAACGAGAATCCGCTGATCAGCGACAGCATCTCGGCCGAACAGTTTCTGAAGCTCAGCCACGTCGTCGCCCGCATTGGCACTGAACGGCCGCCGACCATTGACGCCTGGTTCTTCGAGCGCTACGGACACGTGCGTCGTGTGGCGGTGGTGGCGATGAATTTCACATCGGTGCCTCAGTTGCTGATCGGCACGCCGCGGATCGCATTGATGCATCGCCGTTTGGCGATCACGGTGGCGAAATCCTCGCCGATCAAGCTGCTGAAGGCGCCGTTTGAAATGCCGAAGCTGGTGGAGGTGATCCAGTGGCATCGCTACCGCGACGCTGATCCCGGCAGGAAGTGGCTGCATGGTCTGCTCAAGTCATCGGCCGCCGCAGCCCACTAGCGATCGCAGCCGGGCCAGCGTGGTGCTGGACATCGGCAAGAGCGTATCAAAGGCCAGCCTGTGGACCCGGGACGGCAGGCTGCTCGAGCGTCGCACCCGCACCAACGCGCGCATCCATCTGCACTCGTACGACGCATTGGACGCCACAGGCATCGAGTACTGGCTGGCCGATGCCCTCCGGGACTTTGGGCGCATCGCTGAAGTCGCGGCGATTATCCCGGTGGCACACGGCGCCGCTGCGGGGATTGTGCAGGGCGATCATCTCGCGGTGCCTGCGTTCGACTACGAGAGCTCCATTCCCGACGCGGTACGCCGCGAATACGACCCGTTGCGCGATGCGTTTGCGCTCACCGGCTCACCCGCGCTCCCCCACGGCCTGAACCTGGGAGCGCAGTTGTACTATCAACAGTCGCTGCAACCGCGACTACTCGAGCAGCGCGCCCTCATCCTGCCGTGGCCGCAGTACTGGAGTTGGCTGCTGTCAGGGACCGCGGCGTCGGAGGTGACCAGCCTGGGATGTCACAGCGATCTGTGGCGGCCGCGCGACGCAGCGCCCTCGCACCTGTCGGTCTCGCGCGGTTGGGCATCGCAGGTGGCGCCGCTGCGTGCCGCCGGAGAGGTCCTCGGAGCTCTGAGTTCGCACTGGTGCGCGCGCACCGGACTGTCACACGATGTACAGGTGCATTGCGGACTGCATGACTCCAACGCGGCGCTGCTCGCCGCGCGCGGCTACCCGCAGATCGCGGATCAGGATGCCACGGTGTTGTCTACCGGCACCTGGTTCGTCGCGATGCGCAGTCTCATCGATGCAGACAGTTTCGACATGCACAGCTTGCCCGAGGATCGCGATTGCCTGGTGAACGTCGACGTTCAGGGAAAGCCGGTGCCCTCCGCACGCTTCATGGGCGGCCGCGAGATCGAGCTGCTGACTGGTGCCGATGGCTTTCGCATCGAATTGCCCGCTCACCAAGCCGCACTGCTGAGCGCGGTGGCTCGTGTCCTGTCATCCGCCACGGTGCTGTTACCCAGCTTCGCCCCTGGAAGCGGTCCCTACGGGAGCGGATCCGGCACCTGGGTGTCTGCGCCGACCGATCCCTACGAACGAGCGGCAGCGATATGCCTGTACATTGCACTGCTGGCCGATGTCTCACTGGATCTGATTGGATCCAAGCACGCGCTATTGGTGGAAGGCCGCTTCGCGCAGTGCCAGCTCCTGGTGCGCGCACTCGCCGCGCTCCGGCCCGGCAGTGCGGTCTATGTGGCGCGGGCGCAGCACGAGGTCGCATTTGGTGCACTGCGCGTGCTGCACTCCGCGCTGGGACGAGACGATTCGTTGGTGCGGGTCACTGCGCTAGATGACGATCTGATCGACTACCGTTGTCGCTGGCGGCAACTCGTGACCGCTCGGTCCTTGTCGCTTGATCGAAGATGATCAATACTGATCATTAATGATGATTTCGATCCAGAATCAATGGGATCCGGCGTATGCCGCGACGCTCTCGCCCGAGCAGCTACTGCTCTATCGCTCCAATCTGCTGGGCGCGGACCTGCGCATCACGAACTACGGCGGTGGCAACACGTCAGCAAAACTGGTCGGCAAGGATCCGGTCAGCGGTCAGCAGATCCCCGTGCTATGGGTAAAAGGTTCCGGCGGAGATCTCGGCACGATGGGCCTGGATGGATTTGCAACGCTCTATCAGGACAAGCTGCTGGCGCTGCAGACGCACTACCGCGGCCCCGAGGATGAAGACCGCATGGTCGGGCTCTACCCTCATTGCGCCTTCAATCTCAATCCGCGCGCCCCGAGTATCGACACCCCGCTGCACGCCTTGATCGATCGCCCGCACGTCGATCACATGCATCCGGATGCGGTGATCGCAATTGCCGCCAGCAGCGACAGCCGCCAGCTCACTGAGCAGATCTGGGGCCAGCAGATCGGCTGGCTGCCGTGGATCCGCCCGGGCTTCGAACTGGGCATGCAACTCAACCGCTTTTTGCAGGCTCATCCGCAGGCACGCGGCGTCCTGCTCGAGGCGCACGGACTGTTCACCTGGGGCAACTGCGCGCATAGCTGCTATGAGAACACGCTCGACATCATCAACCGCGCCATCGCCTGGCTTGAGGCTCGTTCCGATGCGACGCTCGCCTTTGGTCCCAGCCGAGTGACTGCGCTCCCGCCGGATCGTCGTCGAGACCTGGCGGCCGCGCTGATGCCACGGATTCGCGGGCTGATCTGCGGTGACACGCCAAAGATCGGCCATTTCGATGACAGCGCCGAGGTGCTGCAGTTCGTGAACAGTCGGAAGCTGGAAGCTCTGGCGGCGATGGGTACCTCCTGTCCCGATCACTTTCTTCGTACTAAGATTCGGCCGTTGGTGCTGGCATACGACGCCACTCAGGAGAACGAGCGCGATCTGCTTGAGCGCTTGCCGCAGGCGATTGCGACCTATCGCCAGCAGTACCAGGACTATTACGAGCGCTGCAAGCGCGGCTTTTCACCGAAAATGCGCGATCCGAACGCTGTGGTCTATCTCGTCCCCGCAGTCGGGATGATCACGTTCGCGGCGGACAAAGCCACCGCGCGCATCGCCAGCGAATTCTACGTCAACGCGATCAATGTCATGCGAGGCGCCGCCGCAGTCTCCACCTACCGGGGTCTGCCCGAACAGGAAGCCTTCGACATCGAATACTGGCCGCTCGAGGAAGCCAAGCTCCAGCGCCTGCCACCGCGCCAGGCACTGGCCGGCCGAATCGCGCTGGTCACCGGTGGTGCGGGCGGCATCGGAATGGCCAGCGCCCGGCGGTTGGCCGCCGAGGGTGCGTGCGTCGTGCTCTGCGATATCGACCCGGCGGCCCTCGCCCAAGCGCAGAGCGAACTGCGTGCGCAGTTCGGGGCCGACAGTGCCATCGGCGTCCACGCCGATGTGACCAATGAGCGCACGATCAATGATTTGTTTCGCGAAACGGCATGGCGCTACGGCGGGCTCGATATCTGCGTCTCCAATGCGGGCATTGCATCCGCCTCACCGATCGAAGACACGACGCTCGAACTGTGGAACCGCAACCTGAGCATTCTGACCACCGGCTATTTCCTGGTGTCGCGCGCCAGCGTTCGTCTTCTGAAGGCACAGGGACTCGGCGGTTCCATCGTCTTCATTGGATCGAAGAATGCTCTGGCCGCATCCGCGGGTGCCGCCGCCTACTGCACCGCGAAGGCCGCCGAGCTTCACCTTGCGCGCTGCCTGGCGTTGGAGTGCGCCGGCGATAACATCCGCGTCAACGTCGTCAATCCAGACGCCGTGCTCAGAGGATCCAGAATCTGGCAGGGCGAGTGGGCCGAACAACGCGCCCGGCAAAACAACACCACACCCGAAGCGCTCGAGAAGCTCTATCGGGAACGCAGCCTCCTGAAGGCCAGCGTGTATCCGGAGGATGTGGCGGAGGCCGTGGCCTTCTTTGCTTCGAATCGTTCGGCCAAGTCCACGGGCAACATTATCAATGTGGACGCCGGCAATGCAACGGCCTTCACGCGTTAGGGCATCGGGCTGAAACCGGTTCGGGTTTCCGGGGGAAAATGTGACCGATCCAACCAATCCTCAATTCATCCGCGACAGCAACGCCCAGGCGCTGGCGGCACATCAGGCCGACTATGATGCGCTCGGTGCGCAACTGCAGCGCCTCGGGCGAGACATCGAATCCGTGGTGGACGCGGTCAGCAGGTTCGCGGTCGCGATTCCCTCCTGGGGCGTGGGTACCGGCGGCACGCGCTTCGCACGTTTCCCGGGACCCGGGGAACCTCGGAACGTGTACGAGAAACTCGAGGACTGCGCCGTCATTCAAGCCCTGACGCGCGCGACGCCCGCGGTGTCATTACATCTGCCGTGGGATCGCACCGGGGACTATGCGCAGTTGCGCGAAGTCGCGAGCGGGCTGGGGCTTGCGTTTGATGCGATGAATTCCAATACCTTTCAGGACCAGACAGGACAGCCGCACTCCTACAAGTTCGGCAGCATCACTCACACCGACCGGGCCACGCGCGAACAGGCGATCGCGCACAACATCGACTGCATCCAGGCGGGCAAGCAACTCGGATCCAGGGCGTTGACTCTCTGGGTCGGCGATGGTGCCAACTTCCCCGGTCAACATCATCTCACGCGCGCCTTCGAGCGCTACCTGGAGTCCGCCAAGCAGATCTACGCGGCTTTGCCGCCGGATTGGACGCTGCTGCTGGAACACAAGATGTACGAACCGGCGTTCTACGCCAGCGTGATTCAGGATTGGGGCACCTCGCTACTGGCGGCGCAGAGTCTGGGACCGCAGGCGCGATGCCTGGTCGACCTGGGTCATCACGCGCCGAACGTGAACATCGAGATGATCGTCGCTCGGCTGATCTATGCCGGCAAGCTGGGCGGCTTCCACTTCAACGACTCCAAGTACGGCGATGACGATCTGGACGCGGGTTCCATCGAACCTTTCCGACTGTTCCTGGTGTTCGATCAACTGGTGGACGCGCAGTACCGGCGGGTCTCCAGCTTCTCACCGGCCTACATGCTCGATCAATCACACAACGTGACCGATCCGATCGAGAGCCTGATGAGCAGCGCGATTGAACTGCAGCGAGCGTTTGCACAGGCCCTGCTGGTCGACCGTGAGGCCCTGTCGCAGCACCAGCACAGCAACGATGTGCTGCTGGCGGCGCAAACACTCAAGCGCGCCTTCACTCTCGACGTCCATCCGATTCTGTGCGAAGCGCGGCGACGCCGTGGCGGAGCCATTGATCCTATCCACACCTATCGACGCAGCGGCTATCGCGCCGCCCGCGCTCAAGCGCGGCCAGCGGTCGCTGGTAGCGGCAGCGGAATCGTCTAAAGTCGCCTCTAGTCACGGGCGATGATCGTCTTCACCTGAGCCTTCTCCAACATTCTCACATGCTTCGAAGCGATGGCAGAGTCAGTGACGACGATATCGATGTCCTCGAGCCGACACACGACATGCCCGGAGTGACCCTCGAACTTCGAGCTGTCGACCAGCACGATGATCTGCTCGGCGCGCTCGATCAGACGTCGCTCGGCGGCAATCAGCAGGATATCCGCCTGCATGAGGCCAGCGGGCCCCATCGACGCCGCTCCCATGAACAGCTGCGGCGCATGAAACTTGGGCATCACATCATCGCCGTCGGCGGACAGCACAATGTTCTGTTCGCGAAACACCTGCCCTCCCGGCATCAGAACCCGGGTTCCGGGCTGCGCCAGCAGCGCACTGACGATGTGCAAGGAGTTGGTCAGCACTTGCATGGTCTTGCCTTGCAGATGGCGACACATCTGCAGGGTGGTGGACCCGCCGTCGATCATCACGCCCTGCCCCGACTTGCAGAGTTTTGCTGCCGCGCGACCGATCGCTTGCTTCTGCAGGCGATGGCGATGGATATTCTCGTGAAACGGGACACCCTGCAGACCCAGACTGGCTTGCGCCGACGCGCTGCCGGACGAGGCAGTCTCGCCAAGCATCGCTCCACCGCGCACGCGCGTGATCAGTCCGGCCGTGCTCATGCGCGCCAGGTCGCGTCGGATCGTCGCCGGCGATGCTTTCACGCGTCGCTCGAGCTCCCTGAAGGAAATGAAGCCCTTGTGCTTCAGGCTGTCGAGAATGAGCGCTTCACGCTCAGTCGAATGCATGCTCGCTCCGCCTGTTTGAGACGCGGCTACTGTGGCCGGTGTCGCCGGGCAATTCAATCAAAATCGCTCACGGCAGGACCATGAAATATCTGACGCGATTGCCACTCGCACTCATCACGGCAGGATTGTGCCCGCTGGCGCAGGCTGCCGAATGGACGTCCGGCAGCGCCACTGCAGCGCATTGCGAACAGCTCGCGCCGCAGATGAGCGAGCGCTGGCCGGATCGCAGTACGCGGGTGATCTCGGTCAAATGGCAGCCGGCAGGGCCGATCATGGTCATGAATCTGGGTGGACCTCCCAGCGCTATCGCGGCACCCGATCACTGCGAACTGATCGGTGAGATGCAGTCACGCAGCGGTGCCAACGGTCAGCACTACGCGATTCGGTTTCATCTGCGCATGCCCGCACAGTGGAACCGGCGCTTCTACTTTCAGGGTGGAGGCGGAAGCAACGGCGTGCTGGGCGATGCGTTGGGCCGATATTCGCAGAGCGCAGCCCCGGCCCTGCTGCAGGGCTTCGCGGTGGTCAGCCAGGATTCGGGCCACGACAATCAGACGAACAATGATGCATCGCGCGGTGGCGAAATCACGTTCGGCTTCGATCAGACTGCCCGGGTCAACTATGGCCACGCATCCTTGCCGCGGGTTGCCGACGCCGCCAAAGCCGCGATCCGCCAGTTCTATGGAGCTTCAGCCGCTCACTCCTATTTCGTCGGCTGCTCGAAAGGCGGTCAGGAGGCGCTGGCCGCTGCCGAACGCTATGGAAGAGAATTCGATGGGATCGCCTCCGGAGATCCGGCGATGTCGCTGCCACGCGCGGCGATCGCGGAGGCCTGGAACACGCAGACCTTCGCCCGACTGGTCAGAGCGCAACCGGGCAGCCCGATCACGGTCGATCAACTGCAGACCGTCATGACCAACGAGGACTTCGAGAGGCTCCGCGCAGCGGTCTTGAGTGCGTGTGATGCCGCCGACGGCGTCAGCGACGGCATCGTGGGCGATTTTGAACATTGCACCACGCAACACGTGTGGCCTGCCCTGGAGGCGCTCAAGTGTGCCGCCGGGCAATCGGATCATTGCCTCAGCAGCGCCAAGATCGACGCGCTGGTACGCGTCATCAAAGGCCCGGTCGACAGCCATGGCAAAGCGCTGTACTCGGATTTTCCGTGGGATGCGAGCATTGCCGCGCCGGGCTGGCGCATGTGGAATCTGGGCTCGGTGATGCCACCGATACCCATTCTCAACGTCGTCTTGGGTGGCCCCTCACTGGCGACCGTTTTCACCACACCGCCGACCACGATCAATGGCAACCCACCCTCGGCGCTGCAGTTCCTGCTGCAGTTCGACTTTGATAAGGATGCACCGAAGATCTACGCCTCTGATGCCGCGTTCCCTACCTCAGGCTGGGACAATGTCTCGGCCCGTTCGGCGGATCTGAGCCTGTTCCGGGCCCACCACGGCAGGCTCATCGTGTTCCACGGTAGTGCCGATCCTATTTTCTCGATCAACGACACGATTGCCTGGTGGAACGAAGTGGACCGTGGCAACGGCGGCCGGGCGTCGGGCTTCGTCAGGCTATTTCCCGTGCCGGGTATGAATCATTGCTTCGGAGGCGATGCGACCGATCAATTCGACGTGCTGGCGCCCCTGGTAGACTGGGTCGAACGCAACAAGGCGCCCGAGCAGATCATGGCGTCCGCCGATCCGATGTCACCCTGGCCCAAGCGAACACGACCCCTGTGCCCGTATCCGCGGATCGCCCGCTACCGAGGCACCGGCGATGTCGATACTGCTTCCTCGTTCGAGTGCCGCCGATAGTGCGCGTTCCGAAGTTCGAATTTGTCTACGAGTGCGACGTGACGCTCGCTGGGGGCTGCGGTGCTGAGTCGCCTATTCGAAGTGGTCTGATACCGCCATCCCAGGCACGTTGCTCGTTTCGGTGCTGCCGAAAGCTACCCTCGTGAAAAACGGATTCTCAATCGGCGCGCGGGCCACTACCGTATCGGAAAATACAGGGGACCCTCATGGACATTCGATCGCGGCGCAACGCCATGATCGCTGCGACGATTCTCGCGGCGGGACTCGCGAGCGCTCAGAGCCCGCCGCCCGCACCCGCTCCGCTCGACCTGGCGAAGATGCGCGCGGACATTTCCGAATACCGCAAGAAGCCCGACACGCCGGGTACCGGACAATACCCTGCGATCAAAGAAATGGTTGCCTCACTGCCGAATCACGTCATCTACCGGCCGGCGGATCTTTCCAAATTCGGCCCGCGGAAACTGGGCGTTCTCGCCTGGGGCAACGGCGGATGCGCAGCGGATGGCGCCGGAGCGCGCTTTCATTTGAGCGAAATCGCCTCCCACGGGTACCTGGCGATCGCTGCCGGAACCATCCTCAGTGGTCCCGGTGCACCTGCGGGCGCGGAACCACTACAGCCCGCACTCCCCGGCGCACCCGGTCCCGGGCAACCCGGGTTCTCGCCGCCTCCGCTGGCGACACAGGCATCCAGCTTGCGTGAGGCCATCGACTGGGCCCTGTCGGAAAACGAACGTTCAGGCAGTCCCTACTACCACCGCATCAACCCGAAGTGGATCGCGGTGTCGGGCTGGAGCTGCGGCGGTCTGCAAGCGCTTCAGGTCGCGAGCGACCCGAGAGTGCAAACGGTGGTCATTCACAACAGCGGCATCTTTCCCGCCGGTGCGTCACCGATCAAAGGCCTGGACATCGACAAGGGCGCTCTGAAGAAACTGCATACCTCGATCATCTACATCCTGGGTGGCCCGACGGATATTGCCTACGCCAACGGCATGGACGACTTCAAAGGGATCGATTCCGTGCCAGCGATGGTCGTCAACACCAACGTCGGGCACCAGGGCACGTTTCTGGAAGCCAACGGAGGTCGTGCCGCCTCGGTCGCGGTCAGCTGGCTAGACTGGCAGTTGAAGGGTGACCAGCAAGCCGCCCAACGCTTCGTCGGCAAGGACTGTGGCCTGTGTAAGGACGCGAAATGGACCGTGCAGCGCAAGTGACTAGCTCGGCGGAGCAAACGCGCGGCTGATGAACCAGTAGGTGCCGAGCCCGACCAGACCCGCTGATACGGTTTCCACCACGATCGGTCGCGGCAACGCCAGTTTCAATCGAACCAGCAGGGCGACCAGTGCCAGCACCCCCAGTACCAGCGTGAGCTGCCCGATCTCCACGCCAAGATTGAAGCCAAAGAGGATGTGCAGCAGTTGGGCGGAAGGCAGCCGTTGCTCGAGCAGATTGGCTGCGAACCCGAAGCCATGAATCAGGCCAAACACCACCGTCACGACGATACGCAGGCGTGCCGCGTCCGGCAGATGCCCCGCAAGCATCAGGTAGTTCGCGGCGAACAGGCCCGCGCCGAGCAGCACCAGTGCGGGCATGGTGCCGGTTCCCAACGCACTGGCAGCGGCCATCAGCAGCAGTGAGCTACCCAGCCACGCCGCCAGCACGCCTGGCCGGTGGGTCGCCACGGCAATGTTCTCCGCACCGATCATGGCGATGGTGAGCGCCACCAGCGCGTCGATGTACTGCGCGTGCGGCCGGATGATGCCGGTCACCGCCAATGCGAGCGTGATGCTGTGACCCATGGTGAAGCCGGTGACGACGAATATCAGGTCGCGCGGCCGCCGGGAGATCAACACCAGACCCAGCAGGAAAGCCATGTGATCGGTGCCGGTGAAGATGTGCACAATGCCCATCTGAATGTAGCGCAGAATTCCCGCATCCCGCGCGCTATTCGCGTCGCCGGAGGTTGCCAGAGTCTGGCTGTCCCGGGTAAAGATCTGCTGGATTACCCTGCCGTCGCTCAGGCGGATCTGCGCCAGCGAGACATGTGACGGCACCAGGTCAAAGAACGCTGACGAATGCAGCACGATGTGCGCTGAGCCCGCACATCGATAATCGATCTCGACGCGCCGGAATTGCGCGCTCGCCTGCAGTACTCGGGGCGGGGAAGGGGAACACGGCTGTGTACCTGCAGTCACCGACAGGTGCGCGGCGAGGTAGAGGGCGAGTCGTGCGTCCGCGGGTTGCGTTTCATCTGCACGTTTGAGTCGCGCGGATTCCACCAGCGGCACGGTATAGACCAGCCGCACCGACGCACCCTCGACGTTCCACTCAGAATAGCTCGTGCTCTTGGTGTGCGCGTCAGTGACTCCGGTGAACAGCACCAGGCCCAGGGCTGCGCACCGCGCCAACGTTGCGATCCTCATTGAGGAAAGTCCGCCGCCACCAGAATGTCAGCGCGACCGCGCAGATACCGCAGATTGGCCTCGCGCACCTGGCTCTGTGCCTGCTGTTTGAGGTCGTTCCACACCCGTGCCCGCGACTGTTCGAAACTCTGGGCAACTGCCAGACGATGCGCAACCATGAACAGCAGATGCACCCCGTCGGCCTGTTTGATCGGATCGGAGACCTGCCCACTCTGCAGCGACTGCGCGGCCTGGAACAAGGGATCATCGAGTTTGGCGCGGACCGCGAACTGGTACAGATCGTCGGTATCGACCTGCCCGGCCTTCATGAATTTGCCGGAGTCTTTGAGCGCATGCCGCAACATGACCGCATCGAGTGGCTTGCCTGCTCGTAGCTCCGAGACGGCCGCGGCGGCCACAGTCGGATCGGCCGTGACGAGGTCGCGCAGCCGCATGACGCCCTCTGTCGAATAGCGATCGCTGTGAGCCGCGTAGTACTGCCGCAACTCATCCTCGGTTGGCTGCCGCGCCAGCACGTCTGCCGTCACTTCCAGTTCGACGCCCGCAACCAGCGCCGAGCGCACGTCCGGATCGTAAGACGGCAGATCCATTTCGAGTCCACGCTGCACCATGAGCTCTTCGTTGATCATGTCCTGCAGCACCCGGTGACGTTGCTCGGCAGTGCTTTGCGCGTACGGCACCTGGAACTGCACCTGCGTCTGAGTCATGAAGTCGCTGCGCAGGATCGGTCGTTGATTGACGATGGCGACCGCTTCGGGCGGTACGCTGCGCGAACGCGTACCCTTCGCCGTGAACAGTCCGTACCCGGCGACGGCCAGTCCCAGCAATGCGCCGAGGCTCAGCAACAGCATCGAGCGTCGCGCACTCGCCTGCGCCGGATCAAACACCGCCGCTTGCTCGGTCATCCATGTCCTCCGGACGTCGCAGCCTCTGCTGTGCTGACAAGGTAGACGGCCAGGGCTCGCACCTGAAGCGCTGTCAGGCGATTGATCCACGCCGGGCATTGCCCATGTCGTCCGAAATAGACGGAGCGAAACTCTGTGTTGCCGTCGCCGCCGTAGAGAAACGTGGGCCCGGTGAGCGCCGGAGCCCCGATCTCGGGGACGCCACGCGCATCGCCCGCATGACAGTCGTAGCAGTTGCCGTTGCCGCCGAAGACGCCCCGACCGCGTTCGGCGGCCTGAGCGTCATAGGGTCGATGTGCCAGGCTCTGC
>DATMRM010000405.1:0-2864 GCA_035566155.1 Steroidobacteraceae bacterium
ATTCGACATGCTGCCACTGATCACGTGCCGCGTCGCGGTCAGCATCAGCACTTCTGCCAGTTGTCGATCGGCGCACTCCATTTGCGCCATCACCTGCTCCAGGCGGTTCAGATGTTTGAGACCCGCAAGCGTGGGACTGGCGGACAAACACACCGCCGACACGCCCACACGAAATTCACCCACCGTGCCTGCCGACGCCGGCCATGGGTGGCGGCTGACCATGCGCGTCGGCGTTTCATCTCCGCTGGGAGCATAGCCGCGCCGCGTCGCAACGCCACGCGTAACGATAACCTTGATGACACAGCGCTCGTGGACCGAAGACAGCGCCGCGATCTCCGAACGCAGTACATCGGGTTCCGGGAAGGGAATCCGCAGCCGCGCCAGCCCACGCTGCAGGCGTTCGAGGTGGAACTCCAGCCAACGAGGCCGACCGTTCAGGCAGCTGATTGTTTCGAACAGCCCGTCGCCATAGTGCAGTCCACGGTCATTGCTGTCGATGCAGTCCGTCGGCCGTCCGTTGATCAGGCGGTCGTTCACGGCGGCGTATCCGCGTTCAGTCCATGAAGAATCCCGCGCGCTTTGGCCCGAGTTTCAGCCAGTTCGCGCTGCCAATCGGAATCCGCGACGATCCCGGCACCGGTCCGAAACTCGAG
Organism: Steroidobacteraceae bacterium; assembly: GCA_035566155.1. GTDB lineage: Bacteria > Pseudomonadota > Gammaproteobacteria > Steroidobacterales > Steroidobacteraceae > FEN-1191. Next base: position 654 of record DATMRM010000405.1, read on the forward strand.
CCGCCCCGCCTGCAATGCGAGCGTGCGGATCAGAATGTTGAAGTCCATCGACCCGTCATGATTGAGATACCCCAGTGCGCCCGTATAGGCCTGCCTGGCCTCGCCTTCGAGTTCCGCGATGATCTGCATGCAGCGGAATTTGGGGCACCCGGTGATCGTGCCACCGGGGAACACCGCCCGCAGCACATCGATCGGTGTGAGATCGCTGCGTAGCTCGCCGCTGACGTTCGAGACGATATGATGCACGTGGGCGTAGCTCTCGATCGCCATGAACTCATCTGGACGCACGCTCCCCGCCCGGCAAATGCGTCCGAGATCATTGCGTTCCAGATCGATCAGCATGACATGTTCGGCCCGTTCTTTCGGATGCTCGATCAACCCTGCGATTTCGAGCGCATGCCGGTCGTCAATCCCGCTGCGCGGCCGCGTTCCCGCGATCGGCCGGGTCTCGACCCGGCTTCCGGTGACGCGTACCAGTCTCTCCGGTGAGCAGCTCAGCAGTCGCCAGTCCTGGAATTGAGCCAGCGCGGCAAACGGCGACGGATTGACGCGCCGAAGTCTTTCATACAAGTCGCAGGCGACAGCCTGTGTGCCACCGGCAACGACCCATTCACCGCGCCACGGTCGGGAAAGATTCGCCTGATAGATATCGCCCGCCGCGATGTATTCCAGCGCAGCTTCCACGCGGGACTGGAAGCGTTCGGCCGGCTCTTCCCGCAGTAGCACGCTGACCGGCTCACTCGCGACCGTATCCTCGCGCACCGTGCGCAGCGCGGCTTCCAGTGCCGGCAATAACTGGAGTGCATGCCCTTCGGCAAACATCCAGGCTCTGGATTCGACGTGATCATAAATCACGCCCGCCGGCACCCGCAGTGCGAACGCACCCGGCCCCTCCAGCGCGGTCGCGCCGCCAGATGGAAGAGCCAGGCGAGGCTCGACTTCGCCGGCGAGTTCATAGCCGAGAAATACGATCCAGCCACCGCGAAATGGCATTCCGCAATCTGATACGTGTTGCCCGATCCTGGATTCGCGGCGCCAGGCGTTCTCCAGCGCTGTGAGAAAGCCCTGACCGGCAGCGACTTCGAGACTGCCACTGGATTGCAGCACGCCGTGCGCGTCGAGCCACAGAGCGCTTTGCGGATACGCCGCCAGAATCGAATAGCGGCTCAATGGGCCGACGGCTGCGCTATCGAGCAACACCGGAAAGTGCTCGGGGTCGTGATAGGCGAGCTGCCGCAGCGTCTGCGCGGTCACGGCGGCAGGCTGCACGAGCAGCCCGCCGGAATGAACCTCGTTGAACATCGATGCCGCTCGAGTAACTGCGGCCGGCCAGAGCTAGCCGCTGAAGCGACGAAATACCAGCGTGCCGTTGGTGCCGCCGAACCCGAAAGAGTTTGAGGCCGTGATGTCGATTTTCATCTGTCTGGCGGTATGCGGCACGTAGTCCAGGTCGCAGTCCGGACCCGGATTGTCGAGATTGATCGTCGGCGGCGCCACCTGATCGCGAATGGCCAGCACGCTGAATATTGCCTCGAGCACACCCGCGGCACCGAGCAGGTGCCCGGTCATCGACTTGGTGGAGCTCACTGCCAGCTTCTTCGCGTAGTCGCCAAACGCGTTCTTGATCGCGATGGTCTCAGCGCTGTCACCCAGCTGCGTGGAGGTTGCGTGCGCGTTCATGTACTGCACCTGATCGGGGTTGATCTGCGCATCACGCAGAGCCGAGACCATGGCGCGTCGGGCACCATCGCCATCCTCCGGGGGAGAGGTCATGTGGTGGGCATCGCCACTCATGCCAAATCCAATCAACTCGCCATAGATACACGCGCCACGCTTCTTCGCGTGCTCCAGATCCTCGAGCACTATCGCGCCGCCGCCATCCGCCAGCACAAAGCCGTCGCGATCGCGATCCCACGGGCGACTGGCTGTCTGCGGCGAGTCATTACGGGTGGACATCGCTTTGGCCTGGCAGAAACCACCGAGGCCGGTGGGGGTGGTCGCCATCTCCGAACCGCCCGCCAGCACCATGTCGGCGTCGCCGTATTGAATAGTCCGCATACCGATTCCCAACGCGTGGGTCGAGGTGGTACATGCCGTCACCACACCCAGGTTCGGGCCGCGCAGCCCGTAGCGAATTGAGAGATGCCCTGAAATCATGTTGATGATCGTGGAGGACACGAAGAACGGAGAGATCTTGCGCGGGTTACGCCC
>DATMRM010000406.1:0-5186 GCA_035566155.1 Steroidobacteraceae bacterium
CGGATCGCGTGCGGTGAGATGCGATGCCTCGTGGGCGAGGATCAGTTGCTGCTCCGCGGCGGGTCTATCCAGCACCCAGCGGGGTATCACAATGGTGGGGTAGCGCAGACCGACCACGGCTGGACCGACGTTGCGGGCAACGCCGACACAATGCGACTCAACCAGCCGCAGGGGCCAGCGGCGGCGCGACCAGGAGACCCGTGCGCCGCACAGCGCCAGCGACAGGGCCAACAACCCCGAGAGCCCGAACCACGAATCGATGAGCAGCGTATCAAAGCGCAATGCATTCCCGCGCGCGGTCCCGGTGTGACGAGCGGCGGCGACAGAGGCAAAGGGCAGCGGCGGCAAACCGAGCGGTGCAACGCGCTGAATGGCCGTCCAGCTCTCACGCAGCAGCCTCGGCTGCGGCGCTCTTGGCGCAATCGAGACCGGCAGCGACAGATACGCGAGCAGCACGGTGAGGCTCATCGCCGCGACCCATGCCCACCGGGTTGGCAGCTGGCGCCGACGCAGGGCCTGCTCGATCAGCCAGCCGGATAACGATATCAGTGCTGCGACGACCAGTGCGTAGAACGCCCATTGCAGCATGGGATGACCCTCACTCCTTCTTGGAGAGCAGCTTTCGCATGCGCCGGACCTGCTCAGCCGTGAGCTTCTGGTCCGAGACGAGCTGAGTGAGCAACAGCTCCGAGGATCCGCGGAACATCTTTGCCAGCAGATGCTTCAGGGCGCTCTGTCGTGCCGTGCCCTCCTGCACCAGTGGGCGGAAACGGTGCTGCCGGCCTTCTTCCTGGTGCGCGACGAAACCCTTGGACTCGAGGATGCGAAGCATGGTCTGGACAGTGGTATGAGCGAAGCGGCTCTTCAGCGCCGCGCGCACCTCGGCCACTGTTGACGGCCCCAATTCCCAAAGCACGTTCATGATGTCGGCTTCGCGGTCCGTGAGCTGATGGGGCATGTGCGTCTGACGTCATCTCCTAAGGTGTTAGGAGATTAGCGATGGCATCGGCGCATGTCAACTAAACCTTTAGGAGATGGCCCCACCCACTGACTTTCGCCCAGCTCGCGCAGCCACTAGCGGGCTCTGCTCGCTCCCAGCGACAGCAGCACGATGGCCGCGATCAGCAGCAGCGCGCCAGCCATCTCGGCGTTGGTGGGAAGCGAGCCGAGCGACAGCTGGGCCAGGACGTAAGCGGCGGCGATACCGGCCAGAATACTCGCGGAGCGCTCGATGGGGACGCAGAACGTGTTCTCGCGCTGATCAATCAGAATCAGGATCGAAAACACCGAGATCACGAACAGCAGCAGCGACAGCAGCAGAATCGGGGTCATCTGCCCGCTGCTCCACACGCCGATGAATCCGAAGCCGAGCTGGCCGCTTTGCGTGCCGAAGTTCACCAGCGACAGCAGCGCGAGCATCAGCACCGCCAGCGGAATCGCGACGATCTTCTCCTCGACGAAGTAGCGCTTGACCATGTCCGGATCGCCGCTTTTCGCGATCCGCGTCATGACCGCGAGTCGCACGAAGTAACCCACGGTATACAGCAGCACCGTGAGCAGCGCGAGCGGCGGCAGCCTCAGGCCGCCACGTGCATGGATGGTCAGTGACAGTCCCAGCGCGACCAGTCCCAGCGCGGCCCACGAATACCAGCGCACCCGGCGCCCGGCCAGCACATCCACCAGCGGGGCGATGAGCAGCACGTCGCCACGCATGAGCAATTGCATGTAGGGAATGCTGACACCCTGGAACGTGAACGACAGCGGCACGGTGAACAGCAACAGCGCGGTGCCGATGCCGGAGGCAAAGGTCCAGGCCGTCGGAAACGGGAAGGATGCGCCCGCGATGTGGATGCGGTGAGCGTGCCGCGACCAGCCGCTGAGCCATGCGAACAGGAACGTGAAGACGCCACTCAGGATCGTCGTCACCGGCAGGATTTCCAGGCCCGTGAGCGCGCGATGAAACGCTGGATACGGCACGCTCGCCAGCCAGCGCACCAGCACCGCGTACGGTGCATAGCTCAGGAAATACAGCAGCGCCCAGGTCTCGATCGGCAATGCGGCCCGTCGCGTCATCGCCCGCTACTAAAGAAAGCGCAGCGGTACCGACAGCGCGCCGATCTCCGGAAAGCGGGTCTGCGTGGGTTCGCCCGACAATTCGAATCCACGGGTGTGCTTGAGCAGCTCCTCGACCGCAATGCGCAGTTCCAGGCGCGCCAGCGGCATGCCCGCACACATGTGCGGTCCCATGCCGAACGCCAGATGCTGGTCGATGTTGGGTCGATTCATGTCGAACTGATCCGCATGTTCGAAAACGGCCTCATCCCGGTTGGCTGATGCATACAGTAGCGCAATCGGCTCACCTTCCCGAATCGCGCGGCCGTTGATTTCGACATCGCGGTTGGCGGTACGGGCAAATCCGCGGTAGGGCGTGTACAGACGCAGGAACTCTTCGATCGCGCGCGGCATCGCCGACAGGTCGGCGCGCAGCCGCTGCTGCAGCGGCGGATCGCGCGCCAGGTGCACCGCGATGCTGCCCACGACGATCGTCGGGGCGATGATGCCAACGACCAGCACCTGACGGATCGTGCCCAGGATCATCTCGTCAGGGAAGGGTGCGCCGTCGATGCGCGCGGCCAGCAGCGCGGCGGTGGGATCCGTCGCCGGATCGCGTGGCTCCTGCCGCCGACTGGCGATCATGGCGCGTGCCATGTCATAGAGCTTGAGACTGGTTTCCCTGACCATTTCACCGTTGGCCGACTGCACGGCGATGTTGTAGGCGCGGCCGACCTGCTGCAGGTCGGGCACCATCGATTCGGGCACGTCCATCCACTCGGCAAAGACACGTATGGTCAGGTGGCTCGAGTAGTCGGAACACAGATCACCGCCACCGCGCGCAATCATGGCTTGCAGCAGCGATGCGGCCAGCGCTCGAATCTTGGGTTCCAGCCGCGCGATGCGCTCGGGTTTGAACAGCGGATTCAGGGCGCGCCGGTAGGGCGTGTGCTCCGGCGGGTCCAGGTGCAGCGGCGGGCGCCGGCCGGTAAAGGCCAGCCTCGGAACCACATTCTGTACCGACGTGATGAAAACCGAGGACTGTTGCAGTGCTTGCTGCACCTCGGCGTAGCGGGTGAGGGCCCAGAAACCACCCCACGCGTCGGAGTGTGCCACCGGGCAGCGCGCGCGCAGTTCGCGGTAGACCTCGTGCGGACTGTCGAAGCTCTCGGCAATGAGCGGATCGAAGTCCTGCGGCTCCCGGGCAGCTGTCATGCGGTCAATGTAGCATCGTTCCACTATCTATGAAAGCGCTTACAAAAGCGTACACTCTGCAGCATGGAAAGCCTCCGTCATTGCGCCAGGACTGGGCCGCGCTTTGGCATCGTACTCGGCCTGCTGGCGCTGAACCCGGTCGCGGGGCTGGCCCAGAATGACTCGTACGATGGCGCCAACTGGTGGCAGAGCGGAAGCGGTCAGACGCTGGGCGCCAGCGCGCAGTATGACGATGCGCTCGGAAGAGTCGGCTTGCTCAATGCCGCGGGCGCCATCGATACCAGGGGCCACCCGTTCTTTGAGCCGATCGGGGGCAATGGCCGTGCGTGTGTGACCTGTCATCAGCCCGCCAACGCGATGAGCAGCTCGGCGGCGGCGATCCGCGCCCGATGGCAGGCTACCAACGGCCGCGACCCATTGTTCGCCGCCGTGGATGGCTCGAATTGTCCGAGCGCGCCGCAGGAACTCGAAAGCTCGCATTCACTGCTGCTGCGCCATGGCCTGTTTCGCATCTATCTGCCGTGGCCGCCGAAAGCGGCGGACGGCTCGACCATCACACCGGAGTTCGACCTGGAACTGGTGAGTGATCCGAGCGGCTGCAACTCGGATCCTGTCTACGGGCTGCACAGTGCGCATCCGCAGGTGTCGGTGTTCCGCCGCACGCGCGTGGTCGCGAACATGAAGTATGTGACCGGTGGCGGCGGTGCAGCGTTCAACATCAAGGATGGCTCGCCGATGGCGCGCGATCCGGAGACCGGCCGCTTCGTCAACATGAACCTGTTATCCGACGCGCGCGCTCCGACGCTGAAAACCCAGGCGATCGATGCGGCGATGACCCATCTACAGGCCTCCGCGGCGCCGTCCGCAGCGCAACTGCTGAGCATCGTGCAGTTCGAGGATCAGGTGTACGTGGCCGCAGAGTTCTCCAGCAAGGGCGGCAGTCTTACCGAGCCCGGCGCGCCGCAGGATCTGGGGCCGGCCGCGATGTTCAAGGAACAGCCCGGCCTGGGAGACAATTTCTACCAGCCGGTGTTCGGCTATTTCGATCAGTGGGCGGGGTTGAGCGGCGCCGATCCGCAGTCGCAGTTTCGCGCCTCGATCGCACGCGGCATGCAGGTGTTCTTCACGCGCCCGTTCTTCATTCGCGACGTCACGCATCTGAATACGGTGGGCCTCGGCAATCCGATCCGGCGTAGCTGCGCGACCTGTCACAACGCGCGGATGACCGGGATGGACTTTGCGCCCGGCTGGATGGATCTCGGAACCGGCAACAAGCCGTGGGCCGATGATCTGCCCATGACCTCGGAGTTGCCGTTGTTCAAACTGACCTGCAAGGCCTCGGCCCCGTCGCATCCGTTTCTGGGGCCGGTCATCTATACGCATGATCCGGGCAGGGCGCTGATCTCCGGACGCTGCATCGACATTGGAGCCATCACGATGCAGCAGTTTCGCGGTCTGGCCGCCCGCGCGCCGTATTTTTCGAACGGCTCGGCCGATGATCTGCGGGCACTGGTGGAGTATTACGACAAGCGATTTGAAGCCCACTACACCGAGCAGGAAAAGCAGGATCTCATCAACTTCCTGAGCGTGCTATGAGCAGCCAGCTGTCGGATCGCGCATTTCGGCTCGCCGTCGCCACGGCGCTCGCTCTGCTCGCGTCCTGTCTGGCCGCGGCGGCGGATCCGGGGCGGGAGATCGTATTCGTCGGCTGCCCGATTCTGCGCAATACCGAGCTGCCGTGCTGGCTGGGAGAGTCGGGCGGGGAGCTCTATTATCTTGGCGCGCAGGGGGATCTGACCTCGCAGTTCTATCCGCCGCAGTTTGATCATCGCATGCTGGTGGAAGGCATCGTCAGTGACGAGGCTCGCATCTGCGGCGGGCGGGTGTTGAAGCCGGTGAAAGTCTCGGTGCTGCCGCAG
>DATMRM010000407.1:0-3448 GCA_035566155.1 Steroidobacteraceae bacterium
CTGGTCGCCACCTGCAGCGTCCTCATTGAGCGGCGGCAGACTCTCGAGCAGGGGAATCTGCCCGCTCACGGTGCTGCCAACCGTATCCATCAGATATCGCCCGACCCTGCCGCTGGAGTTGGCCAGTCCGTTCGGAAACCGCGCGCTCCTGGAATTGAGCAGAATGCGGACCGATTCACACGCACTCGCCGCCAGGATCACCACCCGTGCGGTGGCGTGCTGTTGCCTCCCGGTCGTGCGGTCAACGAAGCTCACGCCGTTGGCCCGGCCATCGCGCCCGAGCGTGACCTCGTAAACCATCGCATCGGTCGTGATATCGAGATTCCCGCTGGCCAGCGCGGGCGGCAAATGCACCGTGGTCGACTGATAGTTCGCGCGGATGGAGCAGCCGCGCCCGCACGGTGTTGCCCAGATACAGGCCGCGCGGTGACGCATGTCGTCAGCGAGGATCTTTTGCGCCGTAACATTGCCCGGGTGCAAGCGTGCCGGGGAGCTTCTGAAATCCAGCGGCCGGGTAAGAACCGCTCGATGGCCCGGTATCGCAGGTATGCCGAGGCGCCTGGCTCGCTGGGCCATCAACAGGTCACTCACCAGCGGCTTGGGCGGCGGCAGCAGGCAGCCCGGTGAGGAATCCGGCGTGTTCTCCAGGCCCTCGTTGCTACCGTATACGCCAATCAGCAACTCGACCTTGTCGTAGTACGGCGCGATGTCCTGGTAGCCGATGGGCCAATCGAACCCCAGCCCATCCCGTCCATGCGGCTTGAAGTCGTACGGACCGTAGCGCAGCGAAATTCGCCCCCAGTGATTGGTGCGACCACCCAGCATGCGCGCCCGCCACCATTCGAAGCGACCCGCAGCCTCTTCGCTCGCGCGCACATAAGGCTCCCCGGGTACCTCCCAGCCCCCGTCCAACGTCGCGTCGTAGAAGCCAAAGGGCTTTTGCGGTGTACCGACAGCCGCAAGCGGCGCCAAATCCGGCGTCTGGAACATGGGTGTCTCGGTTTCGGGGGAATACCTGCGCCCGGCCTCGAGCATGAGTACCTTCGCACCCTCCATACACAGCGTATAGGCTGACTGTCCGCCAGCGGCCCCGGAGCCAACCACGATGACATCGTAGGCGTCCCTTTGGGATTTCGCCGTCACGAAGGGCATACCGATACCACTCGATCAGTTCAGGATCGATAGGCTTCGCGGCCGATGCCCTGCACGGATATCCCCTGGGCGGCGAGCACCTCATGCTGGAGGGCGTACATCGCCGCGGCGGCCTCGTCAATCGCGCGCGTAAAGGCGAGGGACCCGGCCAGAATCGGCGCCAGCCGTGCCTTGTCCTGTACGCGAGCCTTGGGATATTCGTGTTCCACGACCAGGAAGGTCTTTTCCGGCGCGATGCTGAGCAGCTCCCGTGCGGCCAGCTGATGGTCCAGCCAGTCTACCGATCGATTTTGCAGATACGCGAGCGGATCATGGCGCGCAGTGCCGGGCAGCTCGTGCTCGCAAAAGACAGTTTGCTTTTTCCAGGCATTGCGCTGTTGAGCCGGATCGGCGCTCGGCCGGTCCCCGTGCCAGTCGCCGCGTTGCATCGTCTGGCCACCGTAGCCCCATGCTGAGATACCGCGCGAATCGATGACCTGGCCCTTCACATGAAAGCCGGTGATCAGAAAGTTATACCCTGTGTCCTTCAGATACTGAAACACGGAGCGCGAGTCCTGCCCCATCAGGATTGCATGCGAGGGATCATAGTGGATGCGGAATTGATCGCCGACGCCGTACCGTTCACAGATCCGGTGCAATGCAATCCACGGACCCGGAGCATAGGCAATGTTGTTATGCCACGCATCGGTAATATTCCACCCTGGCATGGGACACTGCTCGACCCGAAAGGTCAGCCCGCGGGCTTGGGCCTCCTTCAGCAGCGGCACGAACACCTGTTCAAACATCACCAGATTCGCGTCCATTCCCAACAGCGGATTGCGGCCGACAAAGCCCGCGACCGCATCGGTCCCGAGCAGTACTGCGGCGTCAAAGACGCGCCGCATCAGTTCATGCTTCTTTCTCCGCACTGATTCATCTGCGGCGAGCATGTTGTCGAAGTAGGCGAGATCCGACAGGCCTACGCCCGTGGCTTGCATTGTCCTGCGGACGCGTGTGGCGCGTTCAGCATTGAAGGGCTGGCGCAGATCCAGGGTGTTGGCCACAGGATCAAGAAGTGCCGCCGCCGGCACATCGCTTTCCGTCGGGTGCAGGGCCGCAGAGAGTTCAATATTTGGGCAACCGATCTGCCTGGCAAACTCCAACCACTCCTCGATAGCCACATCCGGATCGGCGTCGCGCCGGTCGCGGGGAGTCAATTCCTGTAACGCCGCCGTAAGTATGCTGAGCTTCATCGCTCTCGGCCGGAACTCTCTGCCCGGTGATGTCGGTACAGGTGAACTGGCGTGTTCGCTCAAGATGGCGTGCTCCGAAGTAACCAAGCGCTCAATGGCGCCCGCAAAACATTAGTGCGCAGTGGCATACGCGACCCTCTCATTGCGAAACGTCGCGGCGAACAGCACGAGCACCACGGCTGCAAAGGCGGCCGGGTACAGCCAGATGGACTTCCAGTCATGCGCGCCGCCGGCGGAGTAGCTATCGTCAATGAGGCCGGCAGCCCAGAACCCGACCAGCATGCCGACACCGTAGGTCGCCAAGGTTATCAGGCCCTGGGCTGCAGCTTTATGCCGTGCGCCCGCCTTGGAGTCGGTGTAGATCTGGCCGGAGACAAAAAAGAAGTCATAGCACGCGCCATGCAGCGCAATACCCAGGATCAGCATGAAGGCCAGTCCATGCGCATTGCCAAAAGCGAACAGCAGATACCGACTGACCCAGGCCAGCATACCCAGGAGCAGAGTGGTTTTCATGCCGAAGGTATTCAGGAACAGCGGAATCAACAACATGAACAGCACTTCCGACATCTGACCGATGGTCTGCTTTCCGGTCGCATTGGCGACATGAATCTCCGTCAGAAACTGATTGGCGTTCTGGTAATAGAACGCGAGGGGAATACAGATCAGGATCGACGCTACAAAGAACACCACAAAGTTCTTGTGCCGCAATAGGACCAGTGCATCAAGACCCAGGACGTGCCCGAGGCGCGCCTGTTCCTCGGGCTTAGGCAGGGGCGGGGTGCGCGGCAACGTGAAGCTGTAGATGCCGAGCGCAATCGAGGCAATCGAGCACATGAGAAAGGTATTGCCAAGCGAGCCTTGTGCCATGCCCGCAGGTGAATCCCAGGCGAACAGATAACTGACACCCAAGCCGGCGACGATCCAGCCGATCGTGCCCCACATGCGAACACGGGAGAAGTGTCTGGCGGGCTCATCCATCTGCCGAAACGAGATGGTGTTGACCAGCGCGAGCGTCGGCATATACAGAATCATGTACGCGAGCAGGCAGGGATAGAAGGCTTTGA